>QOAL01000065.1 GCA_003978135.1 Thermodesulfatator sp. | reverse complement strand
TTTTGCCCGATGACTGTGTTGCTCGTCGGCGAAAAATGCTCATGTACGCCCAGTACACTGCGCTTTTTCGCCTCCTTGCGCCTTGTCCTCGAACAAAATCGCCTATTTCTGGATGGACACTAGACAGGAATATGCTCTCAACCTGTTTTTCCTTTATGAGCTACCGGATCCGAACGGGGAGCGAGCAGTTTCTTTCAAGATTTCACCAAGGGGAAGCCAGGTTTAGCCGCTCTTAATGTTGTAGGATTGTCGAAGTATGTATCCAGAATGAGTATGTAGCCCGCACAGCGGCTGTTGGTGAATCTTGAAAGAAATGGTCGCTCCCAGGCCATGGGGACAAACAGGAAATGCTTCCCCCTGTTGACCTTGCCAAAATCCCCAGGGAGTATTCCCCGGAACATCTAAACTACAAGAAGATTATGGCCAGTGTCCCTCCTGCTATCACAACCCACAGGATATCAATTTTCCTATACAGTGCCACAAAGGCAGCAATACCTATGAGTATGGATGCGAGCTTCCAGCTTATGGCAAGGACAAAACTTATGAAAACTGCCAGGAGCAGGCCAACAAAGGAGGAAAGAACACCACGCATGGAACGTATAAACACAGGGGAATGCCTGAAATTTTCAAAAAAGGGGGCTACTATGAGAAGAATTAAGAAAGACGGGGTAAAGATGGCCCAGGTACAGGCTGCGGCCCCGACAAAATCCCTCAGAAGGTAACCTACAAAGGCGGCAGTGATCACAATTGGCCCTGGTGTCACCTGCCCAAGGGCAATGCCGTCCATGAGGACCTTGGCTGTGAGAAGGTGCCGCTTGTCCACTACCTCATGGAGCATTAGAGGAAGTGAGGCATAACCTCCGCCATAGGCAAAAAAATCTATCTTCATCATCAGGGCGCACAGCTTGCCGAGAAAGGGGTCAAGCAGGAAAAAGGCAAGCAGAATTACCGCCACTCCACATGTCACAATGCCGGCAAATCGAATGGATTCAGAGGCCATGAGCTGGCGAAGGTCTTTTTTCTCCTCATCCTTGGTGTCGTGTCCGGCACTTTTGTCTCCTTTTCTTGCCGGATAGATAAATATCCCTGCAATAGCACATACCAGGATTGCAGTAACCGGGCTTCCCTTCATAACAAGATATGCTGCAGAAGCAACCACCAGAATCACGTCCTGCCATGAACGAACCATTTTCCTGCCGAAGGATATGGTGGCATTTGCCACTATTGCAACAACTATGACCTTGAAACCCAGAAAACAGGAGGCCACAGGCTTGAGATCTATGGCATGCATGTAAACAACAGAAAGAACAGTCATGAAGACAAAGGCAGGCAGTGCAAATCCCGTATAGGCAGCAAGGGAACCAATACCCCCGCCTGCCTTGAGTCCTGCATAGGCAGCAGCCTGCATTGCCGTGGCTCCCGGTATGGTCTGGACCAGGGCCACTCCATGGTCAAAGTCTTCTGTTTTCACCCACTTATTTTTCCTGCATGAAAGATCCTTGATGTATTTCACCATGGCAGGGCCCCCAAAGGCCGTGCAGCCCAAGCGCAAAAATGCCAGAAAAAGTTTCAGTGGTGGGACATTTCCTTCCATAACTGCCTTATCTCCTCTGTAAGAGCCGTATCCATTTCCGGGGGCCTTCCCCTGGTAGTAAGGTATCCGCCAATGAGCATGGCATCGGCTCCTGCCATGAATGCCAGGGCCTGAACCTGATTGAGTGCCGTCTCCCTGCCCCCTGCTATACGAAGAGCAGCAGACGGGGCCATGATCCTGAACATGGAAATGGTTCGCAGTATTTCAGGGATACTTAAAAGGGGCATGTCTTCAAGCCTGGTTCCTCTAATAGGCACAAGAATATTCAGTGGAATGGATACCACGCCAAGATCTGCCAGCTGGCAGGCCATTGAGTACCTGTCCTTGTCGTTTTCACCCAGGCCGATTATTCCACCTGCGCACACCTCAAGTCCACAGGCAATGGCTGCCTTTATGGTTGCCAGCCTTTCCTCAAAGGAATGCGTTGTGCAGACCCGTGGAAAGAATTCCTCAGATGCCTCAAGATTGTGATGATACCTGGAAAGCCCAGCCTGCTTCAAGACTTTTATTTTACTTCTGCTCATAATCCCCAGGGAACAGCAGACACTTATGCCCACCTTTTGCCGTATCTTAAAGACCCTTTCGGCAACCTGATCCAGCAGCCTTTCCGAAGGCCCGCGTCCGCTGGTAACAATGCTAAAGCGCTGGGCGCCGCTCCTGATGGCTGTCTCTGCCTCACATAGAAGTTCGTCAATGGATTTGAGCGGATATACAGGCGCCTTGGCAGCGGAACTGCCTGACTGGGCACAAAAGGAACAATCCTCTGTACAGGCCCCTGACCGGGCATTTGATATGGTACAAAGGCCCATTCGAAGCCCCCTGTTCTCAAGCTTGAGCATCAATGCTTCATGCATCAACACATCAAGCCTTGTCTGCCTGAAGTGGTCAAGCCCTGGAATGTTCTCGGTCATTGCCATCAGGCCACGCTTCCATAAACTTCACTAATGGTTTCAAAGGTAAGTTCGAGAATACGGTCGATCTCGTCCACTGTTACTGCAAGGGGCAGGAAGAGATAGATTACATCTGAAAGGGGCCTCAGGATAAGGCCTTTGCCAAGGCCTTTGAGATAGACCTGCCACCCTACCCTCTTTTCAGCAGGAAAGGGTCTTTTTGTCCTTGGATCCTCTACCAGCTCAAAGGCTGCAACCATGCCTATGCCTCGAATGTCTCCCACCATTGGTATATCTGCAAAACGCATCTTGCCCTCCTGAAGCCTTTCCACCTTTTGTGGAAGATGCTCCATTACCCTTTCCTGCTCGAAGACCTCCAGGGAGCCCAGGGCAGCCGAAGCACAAACTGGATTGGCCGTAAAGGTATGCCCGTGGAAAAAGGTCTTGCCTTCCGTGTAATCAGCATAAAAGGCATTAAAGATTTCCTGACTGGTCACAGTTACTGCCAGGGGAAGCGTCCCTCCTGTAATACCCTTGGACAGGCAGACAAAATCCGGGGTGATGCCGGCATGCTCCATGGCAAACATCCTCCCTGTGCGTCCAAATCCCGTAGCGACCTCGTCAAGAATAAGATGTACCCCATACTTCATGCTAAGCTCTCGTACCCTTTCAAGGTAGCCGGCAGGATAAGAAATCATGCCTCCTGCCCCCATTAGCATGGGCTCCAGTATAATGGCTGCCACATCACGTCCCTCTTTTTCAAGGAGTTTTTCCAAAAACCCGATGCATTCCAGATTGCAGTTGGGGGCACGTCCAGGAGTATAAGCACCGAGTTTGCAGGGACAGCGGTAGCAGTATGGCGGAGGTACGGTAAGAGAATCAAAGGTGAGGGCCTGAAAAGGACCTTCAAAGGCTGGCACCCCTCCAAGACTCATGGTGCCTATTGTATCTCCATGATAGCCCCTTTCAAGGGCTATAAACTTTTCCCTTTTCTCTTCCCCGGCATGTTTCCAGTACTGGAGGGACATCTTGATGGCCACTTCACAGGCAGTAGAGCCATTGTCGGAATAAAAAAACTTTTCCAAGCCGTGGGGGAGCAACTGGGAAAGCTTCTCAGCAAGCAGCACCGGTCCGGAATGCGTTGTGCCGGCAAAATGAACCTGGTCAAGCCTTTTGAGTTGGGCCTCAATGTGTTTTCTGATAACCGGATGGTTATGACCGTGCACTATGCACCACCAGGATGATATGGTGTCAAAGTAACGGTTTTCATCCAGGTCATAGAGGTACACCCCTTGTCCCCGGTCTATGAAAAGGATCTGCCTTTTCTCAAAATCCTTCATCTGAGTATAGGGATGCCAGATCAGCTTCCTGTCCAGTTCTCTCAATCTATCTTTATCCATATGATTTTCCGTTTAATTTTGTATCTGTTAAGCCCTGTGTTAAGGCGTGGGCACACAATGAAAAAAATATTTCAGGCACACGAATTCTTCCCCAGGCGCCGCAGCAGATGGAGAAAAAAATATGTGTTCATATCAAGACACTACCTGAAGGTTCATTACCCTGGCATCTGGAGATACCTCCTCGAGCATCTTTGCCACGTGTGGGTGACAGGTCAAGAAGATGACCTGGTGTTTTTTGGAAAGCTCTCCAATGCAACGGGCAGCCTGCCTGCTTCTGTCAGGGTCGAAATTTACAAGTATGTCATCCATGAGTACAGGAAGCCTTTCACTGCCGGTTTTACATGAGGTGATGACTCCAAAACGTAGACTAAGATAGAGCTGTTCAGCCGTGCCCCGGCTGAGTTTTTCAGGCGATACCCTGAGCCCCTGGGCACTGACTGCCCTTATCTCATCAGTACCTGCCTCGGCTTCTATCCGGGAGTAACGGCCACGTGTAATGGTATTGAAAAAAGAAGATGCAGCCCTTATGACCTGGGGCTGGTTTTCGCTCTCAAATCTTTCCCTGGCCCGTTCCAGGATATGAAGTGCCAGGGACAGCACAGCCCATCTTCGTGCAAGCGCTACTGCCTGCCCGTCAAGGCTTGCCCGTCTGACAAGAAGCTCCTGGTGTTCAACAGAAGACACAAGGCCTTCCAGTGCCCTGTTTGCCTCTGCCTGTTTCTCAAGTATCAGTTCAATTTCGCCATCTATCTCTCTAAGTTGCCGTGAAATTTCATTTACTTTTTCCTTTAATTCTTCCAGGGTCCATCCACTGAAAAATGAGCTGACAGCATCCATGTCTTCTTCGCCTGCCATGGCAAGAAGTTTCGAGGAGACCTGGTTTTTCAGAACCACCTTTTCCTGCCTTTCGCTGAAAAGGCCCTCAAGCATTTCAAGCTCTGGGATATTTTCGCAGCCTGCCCTATTCAGGATAGTCCGAATTTCCTTTTTCAGTCTGTCGATGTCCTTTTCAAGAGATATTCTCTCCTGCTCAAGCTGTTCTTTCTCCTTTTCAAGCAGGCGATACCTTGATTCAGACTCCTGTTCCTTGACAAGCCTGTCATAAAGAATATCTATGCATGACGGGACATCCGGCAATTCTCCACTCTCTCCCAGAAGCTGCCTGAACATTGCTGCCACCTTGACTCCTATTGCACTGATTTTCTCGTCTGTTTCCTGGATTTCCCTTTCCTTCTGATCTACGACTGAAATCAGCTGCTGTGATTTGTCTAAAAGGTCCGCAGTCTTCATGGCTGTAGAAGGGTCCATGTCATCATCAAGATGCTTGTAACAAAGCCATTTCTTCCACTGATCCTGCAGCTCCTGTAACTCCTTATTGAGCTTGAGCCTTTCAGAACCTATCTCATCCAGTTCCATATCAATGGCCTCAAGTTCCTTTTCCCTTTGCAAAAGTTCCTTTTCTGTTTCTGCCAGGGCTTCACGCCTTTGGATTATTTGGTGAAAATCCTGGGAAAGCCTCTGGAGAACTCCATCATCCACGTGCTCATCGACAGAGACAGCCAACCCCATGCCGGACTGGGAGATGAATGCCAGGTGATGCCTTGTTGATTTTTCCAGCTGGCTTATTTCAGCCCTGACGGCATTTATTTCTGACAATATATCCTTTAATCTTGATATCTTGCTGCCAATCAGGGGCATTTCTTCCGGAGTTGTACCTACTGGCAGTCTGTATGTGGAAATAAATGACTGCCATCTGGCCTCAAGTCTTTTTTCTTCTTCTGTCAACTGCTGGTACCTGCCCTCTTCTTTTCTTATGCTCTCGGAAACCAGCTCCAATTCCCGGTTGAATGAATCAATTTCAGCCTGAATGATGTCCCTTTTTCCCAGAATCCGCCTTGCCTTTTCCAGGTCTTCCAAAATACTTGACAAGGACTGCGGCAGAATTTCCCTGTCCAGGCGGAGAATTTCTGAAAGCTCGTCTGTTTCCTGACTTATAACCTGGAGGAAGGACAGCAGCCTTTCCTTCTGTAAAGAAAGGGATTGGACCTTTCTGGATAACTTGTCAACCTGTAGTAAGATCTGCTTTCTTCTTCTACTTTTTTGATACACCAGAAACCCTGACCATAACAATGACACAACACCTGATCCAAGGCAGGCACCGGAATAATAAATGGATTTTTCAAGATAAAAAAGGACTCCAGCCATAACCATCAGCAGGAAACCTGCAAGGCCTACTGCCTTGGGCAACAATGTCTTTTCGCATCTGCTTTTTTCCTGTCCGAGCCTTTCCATGAGGTTTGAGTTCTCAGTCAGCTCCTCCCTCACCTTCATGAGTTCAGTTTCCAGTGCGGCTGCATGAGCAATGGACCCGGAAATTGAAGTCGCCAGGGCATGAGCGCGACTCAATGTTCCTTCCACCAGGGATGAACATGATTCTGGAAGAGTAAAGTTGCCGAGATGTTCCTGCCTGAGATTTATCTGCTTTTTTATCTCAAGCTTCCTGCTGGCCAGTTCCTTCAAGGTCTGGGATGACCTTGCTATTTTAGACCTGTTCTCTTCCATTTCATCACGAAGATGCCCGGATCCTCGCACCATTTTGGGCACGTCCACATCTGAAAGAGACTCCTCGTCCATTGCCAGACACAGCTCTGCCTGGCCTGCACTTAGCTGCCTTTCCAGGGCCTTTACCCTGACCTTCAGCCTTTCCAGGCGCCTGACACCTTCCTTAAGCTGGTCTATTCTGGAAGAAATGTCTGGCAAGAGATCTATTCCAGCAGGTATTTCACCCTGGATAGCTGCGATTTCATCCTGGAGATTTTTTATCTGTATGGCAAGGTTGGTCCGATCCCTCAGCCTTATTTCATGCCTGTCATCAAGCCGTACCAGCCTTTCCCGTAGGTCAATAAACCTTTTATTAAACTTTTCCACCTTGCCACGATCTGATACAGAAAAGATGGTTTCATTCACCCGCCTTGCGTCCCAGGCCGCTCCCAGGCCCTTGATGGCAGCATCCAGCAACCTGGCAGCTTCCGAGCTTTCATGTCGAAGCTTCTGCCTGTATTCCTGAAGCTGAACAAACTTATCTCTGCTGTGAAGAAGGGAGGTCACTTCCTGCCTTTTTTTCAGGAACTCTGAATCAGGTCTTGAGGCTTCCATCCTCATTTCTATCTCTTTTAACCTTTTATTATTTTCTTCCTGCCGTGCACTCTTGATTTCAAGTTCCTTGCTGGCCTGTTCTATTTGCCAAAAAAGGTCATTGGACAACATCTTTACCCGGCGGTCTTCGTCTATAGCCGAAATGCGCTGGGCAAGAGAGGAAAAAAGCAGCCAGTCATCCCATGATTCCAGTGCCGCCCGGAATTTGTGCAGCTTTTCGGAGACACGTTGCCTCTCTTCCCTGAGCTCAACCAGCCGCCTTCTGTGAAAAACCAGTGCCTGGGTCAGCTCCCTGTATTTATCAACCTCGTCTCTGACCCTCTTCAGTTTCGCTTCCACCTCTGCAATCTCGCCCAATATCCTGTTAAGAGGCTGTTTTCTTCCTGAAGGCTTGAATATCTGCTGGCATTCTCTTGTGAGCTGTTTTTCTGTTTCAGGCACTGATAGAAAAGCCGTTCCATAACCGGCCCCATAGATTGCGCCCTTTATTTCTTTTCCCTTCAAGGTTTCCAGGCTTTGAAGCTCTTCCAGGCTGAAGCTGTACACATTTTTAAAAAGCTGCCTTGTAACCCCGCCAAATATCGCCTGCAAAACCGAGCTGTCCATCACCTTCCCATCATCCCCGTAAATACGTACTGAACTGCCCCTGATCTTCATCCTTTCCAGGGTCAGCTCGCCGTGTCTTTCGCTTATGAGCGTGATTTGCCCGCCGTAAACGCCACCGTTTACCGGATCAAACTGTTTTTCATTCCTCCTTGCGTCTGGAAAACCGAAAAACATGGAGTTGAAAAAGGCCAGGATGGTGGATTTGCCTGCCTCGTTAGGACCAAGCAATACATTGAGGCCCGGGCTCAACGGGCCAGGGGTGAAATTATTCAATGCACCGAAGCCCTTTATGTAAAACTGTCTTATTTCCACATCTATTCCAGCCGGTTCAAAAGAAGTGTTTCTGCTTCATCAAGAAGGGATGACAGCTCCGGGGCAAAGGATTCCCGGCAATATTGCCTGAACCGTTTGTTTCCCAGCAGGGGGGCAAGGGTCTCTTCAACCCTTGAAATGAATTCTGGATCTTCTTTCATGGACTCTGCTTCCCTGAGGATCATACCCACCAGGTCCCCAACCCTTTTTCGGGTTTCGACATCTATGGTGGTTCTGGTGAAATTCCTGATGGATTCTATCCATATGAAGGGATTTTCTGCAACAAGGGCATCCTGCAACTCCTCAAGCATGTCAGAAAGTCGGTCTGAACGGCCAAGTGGCCTTGAAATTTCTGAACGGCCCGTTAGCAAAATTCGCACTATCACCGGCCTGCCTCCCACCTGGTTTCTGACTTGTTCTATTGCCACCCATATAGCATCCATGACTTCACTTAAGGAGGTAAAGGCTCCCGCATCAATTTCGATTTCCTGCCAGCGAACATGGTCAACCTCATGGAATACCATGTCTACCTGTCTGTCCGCAGACACCTTTACAACCAGCACGCCTTTCTTGCCCTGCTCTGCAAAACTTCTTCCCTGGACCGTGCCCGGGTATACCACATGTGGCTCATGACAGAGGATCTTCATTTCATGGACATGGCCCAGGGCCCAGTAATCCACCCGCCTTTTGCCGTACCTGTCGGTAAGGTCAGAAAGAGTACATGGGGCATATGGATAATGGCCAGACTGTTGACCAACAGTACAATGAAGCATGGCTATCCTAAAACAGTCATGGTCACAGTCAGGTATCATGCCGGCCAGATTCTTTTCCACGTGACTTTTGTCAAAGCTAATCCCGCACACTGCTGCCACAGGGCTTTCCCCCTGGCTTACTACCTGCCAGGTAACGCCCCTTGCAGGAAAAATGTGACAGTTGTCCGGGAGATCCACCATGTTGGCTGCATGATCCAGTGGATCATGGTTTCCGTGAACTACAAAAACCTGGATCCCATGGTCCCTAAGCTCTTTCATGCAGCTTCTGAAATGAAGCTGGGCCTTGAGATTACGTTCTTTGGCATCAAAGATGTCACCGCTGAACAGAACAAAACGCACATGTTCTGATATGGCAAGGCTTGTCAGTTGGTCCAGGGCGCGGTAGCACGACCTTCGAAGCACCTGGGCCACATCGGTGTCCAGCCTGGCTGAACTCCTGAAGGGGGAACCCAGATGAAGATCTGCGGCGTGTATAAACGAAAATTTTACCATGAGTTTTCAAAAACCTTATTACTGCTGTTTTGAGGTGTTATAATATATGAATTCATGACAAATGTCATAATCTGCATGTACGCTGACGGGTATACAATTCTCCACAAAGAGACCGGACCGGTTCCTACGGGTCTTGATTCGGATCGAAAGGGCCTGAAAAGCAATGAAGAACCTGGCTCAATTTGAACAATGGCTTTGGCAGGGAAATCTTTACACGGAAAGAAAGAGCGCCTCCTGGTTTGCAAAGGCCTTCTTCAGGGTGCTTTTCATTGTAATAAGGGGTTTTGGAAAGCATGACCTGGATCTCAGGGCAAGTGCCCTGACATATACGGTTGTCCTTTCCCTGGTACCTGTACTTGCCATGGGAACTGCCCTGCTGAAAGGCCTTGGTGCAGACAACTACATGAAAGCAGCGGCATACAAGATGATTGCCCAGCTCGAGGACATAAGCGGTGAACATGCTCAAAGGATTCAGGATCTGAACGCAACCATGGCTGACAATGAATCCGCTGCCTCCAAAATCAATGGATCTGCCCTGCACCTGAAACTTGCCATTGACAAGATCTTTGACTACGTGGATCGCACCAATTTTGCCACCCTGGGCTGGATAGGCATAGTTGGCGCCTTCTTTACCATTGTCTCATTAATGATGCATATAGAAGCTGCCCTGAATAATATTTGGGAGGCAAGCAAGGCACGGAGGATTGGCAGAATGGTCATAGACTATATCGGGCTTATAATTCTCCTGCCCTTGTCAGTAAACCTGGCCTTCTGGGCAATTACTGCTGCGCAGAGCGAAACCCTGTTTTCCAGGATCACATCTATTCTCAGGGTGCCCTGGCTCCTTCCACTTCTTTTCAAATTTCTACCTGTGCTTCTTATTGTGGGAACCTTTACTATTCTTTACCGGTTTATGCCCAACACAAATGTGAAAATGTTTCCTGCGCTGGTAGGTGGGATCATTGGAGGCATGTGCTGGATTCTGGTACAGACCCTTTATATCAAACTACAAATAGGCGTCGCCAGGTACAATGCAATCTATGGCTCCTTTGCAACGCTGCCCCTTTTCATTTTCTGGCTCTATGTTGGATGGCTGGTATTTCTCATGGGGGCCGAGACCTCCTTTGCAGTACAGAAATTCCGTAGATACATTCCCCTGAAAGGACCTGTCAGCCCGCTCACCAGGCTTGCCCTTGCAGTAGATATCCTGGAACTTGCCTACAAAAATTTTGATTCAGGCAGGCCTGTAATTGCCGAGGATTTTTCAGACCAGCTTGGATATCCCTTGAGAGAAGTGGTAAGGGTCATAAGGTCTCTTGAGAGAAAAGGCCTGCTCATTCCGACTGAAGACGGGGAACACTTCCTGCCTGGTATTTCCCAGACAAAATTGAAAAAATCGGAAATCTTCAAGGCAATTTGCGGGTCAGAAGAAAGACATGAAAGTTACGGACAGTTACTTGCTTCGAGCCTGGCGGATGACGCATCCAAGCTCCTCGACGACCAGGGGCATAAAAAAAGGGATGTAACCTCGGAAAGGCCATCCCTTAAAAAATCTTAATTTAATGCAGTTTTAATAACGCCTTCTTCTGCGGCTTGCCTTACGGCGTCTTCTTTCAGCTTCTTGAGCCTTGCGCCTTCTTTTTACGCTGGGTTTTTCATAAAAGCGGCGATTTTTAAGCTCTCGCTGAAGACCATCAAGCTGCATCTTCTTTTTAAGCAGCTTCAGGGCCTTTTCCAGGTTGTCTTGAACTTCAACCACTATGGCCAAGGGTATCCCCCCTTTCTCATGAGAATCACGTTAATATATATTTTAGCGCGCCATTGTCAACCTAAAAAATAAGCCTAAAAAATAAGCGCCTAAACCGACAAACTTTTTTGTTCATAAGCATGTTAAATGCCGTCATAAGTATGACCTCAAAAAATACTTTCATGCTGAACTTTTGTTGTATGTATTTCACTGGGAAAATTTACCATTAAACCACTACCCGCTTTTAGCCGGTAGTTGTTTACTGATAACAGCCTGCTGCCGCATAGTAGACAGGTTTCCCCCAATGAGGACATGAACTTTCTCTGCACAATCGCCACATTTAGCGTTTCTCCTGGACCGCAGGACTTTGTCATCTTGTGCTGATGCACCCCGGAGTGTCCGGCCTTTATATGATTTCTG
>QOAL01000188.1 GCA_003978135.1 Thermodesulfatator sp. | reverse complement strand
AAAAATCCCCTTTTACTGTCAATTTTTTTCTTAACCCGCGGTTAATTGACTAACTTGATTAGCTTAAACCATCTCCTGTGCAAATACTCCAAGCTAAGCCGTGCGTGCAAGGCAGTGACAAAAATTGCACCGATCAATAAAAAAGGCACCCATTTTTAGGAAGCTTATTTCATAAAATCCCATCTCCTTCTTTTTATTCTGTAAAAAAGGTGCTATAAAAAGTATTTTCCCCTGCAGGCAGGGATACAGCCAGTAAAACCAGGCTGTCAGAAATATTTCCAGTGCCCACCCAGAACCAGGATTTTTTGTTCAGGCTCTGGGCGCACGATAACAAGTTCCACAGGCATCTTGTGATGACAGTATAAAGGATTCTTTTCTTACCACGATGCAACGATTGGCCCAGAAAGACCTTACACACATGGATAATTCCAAGATTAACACAGATGGATTCTAATACAAGAACACCCTTTGATTGCGTGGCCGAGACTTACAGCCGTTTCGATCTGACCATAGCAAAAGGCTATGGCACCAGGCTATGGGACGAAAACGGCCGGGAATTCATAGACTTCACATCTGGTATAGCAGTATGCAGCCTGGGACACTGTCATCCCAGGGTAGTGGCATCGGTCAAGGAGCAGGCTCAAAAACTGTTCCACATATCAAACCTCTACTGGACAGAACCCCAGTTAAAGGTCGCCTGTTCCCTTGTAAAGAATTCATGTACAGACAGGGTATTTTTCTGCAATTCCGGGGCTGAAGCCGTTGAAGCGGCCATCAAGCTTGCCAGGAAATTCGGCCATGAGACCAGGGGGCCGGACTGTTACGAGATAATTACACTTCAGGGTTCTTTTCACGGAAGGACCCTTGCAGCAATTACGGCCACAGGCCAGCCGGTTTACCAGCGGGGCTTTGAGCCCCTGCCGTCTGGCTTCACCCACGTAAAGCCTGATGACATTTACTCTCTCAGGCTTGCAGCAGGGGAAAGAACCGCTGCAATAATGCTGGAGCCCATCCAGGGGGAAGGGGGTGTAAGGCCCCTGACAGATGAGTTTTTAAAGGCCGCCAGAGAAATTGCCGACAGCCTTGGAGCACTCTTGATATTTGATGAAATCCAGGTGGGCATGGGAAGGACGGGAAGCCTTTTTGCCTATGAACAGACCCCTGTTGAACCGGATGTAATCTGTCTCGCCAAGGGACTCGCAAATGGTGTACCCATCGGGGCCATGCTGGCCAGGGAAAAGGCCATGAAGCATCTCGGCCCTGGCAGTCACGCCTCCACATTTGGCGCAAATCCCCTGGCCTGTGCGGCTGCAGGTGCAGTACTCGATGAACTTACCGAGACAGACCTCTTGGACCAGGTCAAGGAAAAGGGTGATTATCTTCAGACAAGGCTCAAGAAGCTTGCCAGTCGCTGGGACAAGGTTGTTGACGTTCGGGGCAGGGGACTTATTCAGGCCATGGAATTCAGTTCCCCCCAGATGGACCTGGCCAAGTGGCTCATGGAAAAGGGATTCCTCGTTCTTGTTGCCCAGGGCCTCATCCTCAGGCTTCTTCCGCCCTTTGTGGTGGAAAAAGACGAAATAGATCTTTTGATCAATGCACTTGAAGAATACATGGCCAGGTAGGCCGCAGATTCATTTTTTTCGGAGAAGAAACATGCCAGACCAACCCAGACATTACCTGATGGTCTCAGACCTAGACAGAGAGCAGTTGCTCCAGATCATAAACAGGGCCATGGAGCTAAAAAAATGCAGGAAGCAGAACTTCCCTCACCGTCCTGCAGAAGGAAAGACCCTGGGCATGCTTTTCGAGAAGCCTTCCACCAGGACCAGAATTTCCTTTGAGGCCGCCATGTTCCAAATGGGCGGTGCGGTTTCGTTCATGCCTTCCAGGGATCTGCAACTTAAAAGGGGTGAACCCCTAAAGGATACCGCCAGGGTTCTGGCAAGATACCTGGACTGTCTGGTAGTGCGCACATTCGGCCAGGAAATAGTGGAAGAGCTGGCAAGGTGGTCGGACATCCCTGTGATAAACGGCCTCACCAACCAGCATCATCCCTGCCAGATCCTATCAGATGTCATGACCGTGATGGAATTCAAAGGCCAGGATCTTTCCTCCCTTAAAATTGCATGGGTCGGGGATGGAAACAATATGGCCCAGTCCTGGATCCAGGCGGCTGCAGGGCTTGGATTTTCACTGGTGCTGGCCTGTCCCGAAGACTATAAACCAGACCAGGAAATACTTGACACAGCAAAGCGCCAGGCGCCTTCCTCTGTAAAAATAGAATTAGTTGTGGACCCTGTGGAAGCTGTCAGGGATGCAGATGTAATCAATACAGACGTATGGGCAAGCATGGGCCAGGAAGAAGAGGCAGAAAAAAGAAAGGCCATTTTCATGCCTTACCAGGTAAACCAGGATCTTCTTTCCCATGCCAAGAAGGATGCGATTGTTCTGCACTGCCTGCCTGCCCACAGGGGTGAAGAAATTACAGAAGATGTGCTTGAAGGAGATCAATCCGTAGTCTGGGACCAGGCGGAAAACAAGATGCATCTTCACAAGTCTGTGCTTGAATGGGCCATGGGGTTGAGGAGTGAATAAGACATGAATAATGACGTGAAAAAGATAGTACTTGCATATTCAGGAGGGCTTGACACATCTGTTATCCTAAAGTGGCTTCAGGTCAATTATGATTGCCCAGTGGTAGCCTATGCCGCTGATATAGGCCAGGAAGAGGACTGGGATGCAGTGCGCCGGAAGGCCGTAGATACCGGAGCATCCAGTGTTTACGTCCAGGATCTCAAGGATGAGTTTGCCAGGGATTATATCTTTCCCATGCTCAGGGCCAATGCAATATACGAGGGCGTGTATCTCCTGGGTACTTCCATTGCAAGACCCCTGATAGCAAAGGAACAGATAAGAATAGCCAAACAGGAAGGGGCCGATGCGGTCAGCCACGGGGCAACAGGCAAGGGCAACGACCAGGTGCGCTTTGAACTCACATACATGGCCCTTAATCCTGACATAAAGATCATTGCACCCTGGCGCACCTGGGACCTGAATTCCAGGAACAGGCTCATAGATTTTGCAAATGAGCATGGCATCCCCGTACCTGTCACCAAGGAAAAACCCTACAGCATGGATGCCAACATGCTGCACATAAGCTACGAAGGGGGCATCCTTGAGGATCCCTGGGCAGAGCCGCCGGAAGACATGTTCACCTGGACCAGGAGTCCGGAAGAAGCACCGGACAAACCCACCTATATTGAGATCACCTTTGAAAAGGGTGACGCTGTGGCCCTTGACGGCCAACCCCTTTCTCCAGCCGGCATGCTTTCGGCCCTGAATGAAATAGGCGCTGAAAACGGAGTTGGGCGGGTGGACCTGGTAGAAAACCGCTTTGTCGGAATGAAATCCCGGGGTGTTTACGAAACACCCGGAGGCACTATACTCAGGAAAGCACACATGGCAATGGAATCTGTCACCCTGGACCGGGAGGTAATGCATATCAGGGATGGACTTATCCCCAGGTATGCTGAACTGATCTACTATGGTTTCTGGTTTGCACCTGAAAGACAGATGCTCCAGACCATGTTTGATGAGACCCAGGCCAATGTAAATGGTACGGTGCGCCTAAAGATCTATAAGGGCAACTGTATTGTGGTGGGTAGAAAATCCCCCAACTCCCTCTACAGGCCGGATTTTGCAACCTTTGAGGAAGACAGCGTGTACAGCCAGAAGGACGCCGAGGGCTTTATAAGGCTGCAGGGCCTGAGGCTCAGGATAAAGTCCATGGTTGAAAAAAATTCTTGCTGAGGAAGGAACGATTTGGAAGAAAGACGGGCTCATGAACGCAGAAAAAACCTGAGGGTTCCCTTTGAGACCCAGCTTTTCGTGAGAAATCTTGGAAATGGAACCGAAATAAAGGCAGAGGGCACAAGGGATCTCTCCATGAAGGGCTTGTTCTGTTTCTGTAAAACCCCCTTGCCAGAGGAAACCCCCGTTGTGGTGCGACTTGTTCTCACTGGTACCAGCTCAGAATTAAGCCTTAGGATAGAAGGGCACGTGGTGAGGCGCGAGGAGCAGGGCATGGCAATATTTTTTGACTCAATGGACCTCGATGCCTTTATTCATCTGAAAAACATCTTATATTTCAATTCAGGCGATCCGGAAAGGATAGACAAGGAACTTTCGGATCTTTGACTGAATTGAAACAACTGGAGAAAACATGAGAAGAAAACAGGTTATATATTCTACGGAGATGTCCCCGTTTGTGGTGCTGGGGCTGGCGCTTCTGGCACTTGGGGTATTCTTCTTGACACTGCCCATACTCATTGCTGCCCTGGTTGTCTTTGGCACCTTTGCAGCATACATGGCGTGGCGCATGACCAGGGCGCTTAAGCAGGCCCAGGAGGAAATGCTTAAGCAGCAGAAAGCAGATTCCACGGTATTTCATCATGAAGAGATAATCATAGACGTTACTCCTGAACCTGAAGAAAGGCCTGGAATCGGAGATGGCAGGTTCTGAACCATCAGCAGTAAAACAGGGGCTGACTCTTCCGGAACCTGCCCTTGATGACAACAGAAGCCATGAGAAAAGGCTGAGGGACACCCTTGGTCTTTTTTATTCAGACCCTGTAATACTGCCCCTTGAAACAACAAGAAAACTGCCAGGATTACTGGAAAATGGCGGTTTTGACCTGGACACAGTACTGGTAAACGGTCCGTGTGGTTGGCACGTGGCTGACGTGGCCCAGTCCGGCAAAATTAATGGAGTGTACGGACTGGCCATCGACCTGGGCAGTACTTCAGTGGTATTTTACCTGGTTAACCTGGAGACAGGCAAGATCATCCAGACCATTTCAAGGGAAAATCCCCAGAGGCAGCATGGAGAGGATATCCTTGACAGGATAATGTTCGCTGGGCGCGGCGGCCTTGACATCCTTCAACGCGAGGCCCTGGACCTGATAAACAGCGCCATCCAGGAACTTACAGCAGACCCTGGCCTCAACCCTGAATCAATATATTACTGCACAGTTGCAGGCAATACCACCATGTGCCATTTCCTTCTGGCACTGGACCCAAGTCATATCTGCAAGGAGCCCTATATCCCTGCAGTGAACAGTTTTGACCTGGTCAGACCAGAAGAGCTTGGCATTAACATGCACCCCCAGGGATTCATCTATGTGTTGCCTAATGTTGGCAGCTATTTCGGCGGCGACCTTCTTGCCGGTATCCTTTCTTCCGGCATGTTCCATAAAGAGGAAATATCCATTCTGGTAGATGTGGGGACCAATGCAGAGGTAGTGCTGGGAAATAGAGACTGGCTTGTAGCCTGTGCAGGGGCAGCCGGACCCGCGTTAGAGGGAGGTATATTGTCCTGCGGCATGAGGGCCCAAGAAGGAGCTATCGAAAGGATAGAGATTTCTCCAGAAGACCTCTCTGTGAAGTACAAGACCATTGGTGATTCTCCTGCCAGGGGTCTTTGCGGTTCCGCTATCATTGACCTTCTTGCAGAGATGTTCAGGGCCGGCCTGGTTGACCAAACCGGGAAGCTCATGGTTCAAAGGGACCCGCAAAGGATGAGACAGATACAGGATGAATGGGCATACGTTGTGGCAGACGAAAGCGAGACAGCCACAGGAAAGCCGGTTTACATCACCCAGAGCGACATTAAAAACCTCATCCGCTCCAAGGGGGCCATGTATACCATCCTAAACGTGGTTATTCAAAGCGTGGGGCTCACCTTTGATGACATAGACAATTTTTTCGTGGCAGGGGCCTTTGGTAATTACATAGACCCGAAAAAGGCCATTACCATAGGTATGCTTCCAGATATACCCCTTGAAAAATTCAAAGGCCTTGGAAATTCTGCAGGCATGGGCGCGGTAAAGGTCCTGCTTGACAGGAATTCCAGGAAGGAACTCCAGGAAATCTGCGAACGTATCACGTATCTCGAGATGAATGTACGGGGAGATTTCATGAATCAGCTCACCGGAGCTCTTTTCCTGCCACATACTGATCTTTCCCGATTTCCCAGCGTAAAAGAAAGGCTTGGGCTGGAATAAGATTTTTTCCCGGATTATCTCCTGGTATCTTGGTCGTGATACCAGGTTCCAATTAAAAAGGCCTGTCCCCATAGAAGGAACAGGCCTTTTATTCTTCGATGAGGAGGCCTTGGCTACACCTTGAATTCCCCAAGCATGGACTGGAGCTTCTTAAAAAGGACCTGAAGTTCTTCCGAGGCGTCTTTTACTGCCGTGCTTCCGGTCTTTGCCTTCTCACTGGATACGGCAATCTCCTTTATCTTGGATGTCATATCAATGACCGTCTGGCCCGTGTTCTGGGCATTTTCGCTGAGTTCTGCAGTGGTGGCTGTCTGCTCTTCCACCGCAGAGGCTATGCTTTCAGACATTTCGGACAGACTCTCTATTACCTGAACTACCTGTCTTATGGACTCTACAGCACTGTTTACACCGTTTTTCAAGCCCTGGACAGATTCATCTATACCTATTACCGAGTCACCGGTCTGTTTGGCAAGCTCCTTTACCTCGTTGGCAACCACGGCAAAGCCCTTGCCTGCATCCCCTGCCCTGGCTGCCTCTATGGTGGCATTCAGTGCCAGAAGATTTGTCTGTTCTGCTATGGAACCGATGAGCTGGCTTATCTCCCCAATCTTGTCAGAAACCTCTGATAGGTGCTTGATGATATCTTCGGCTTCTGCTGCCCGGTCACTGGCATCCAGGGCCATTTCCCTGGATTTACTCGTATTCTGTGCTATTTCCACTACAGTCAAATTCATTTCTTCCATGGCGGAAACAACGCTGTTCACCATGTCCGTAGTCACCTCGGAGGAATTCAGGAGAAGAGCCGTATCCCTGTTGGTGTCCTCGGCTATCGATGCCATCTGGACTGATTCCGCGCTTACCTTGTCAGCCTCCCGGCCAACCTGGACTGCATTGTTCTTGGCGCGCCTGATCAACTCCCTGGTCCTGGCAATAAATGCATTTACAAAGGTTGCCGCCTCGTCCACTTCTGTAACAATTGCCCGCTGATAGACCTCGGTGCACTGGTCACAAGATGAATATGTCCCATCCAGTATCTTGGGACAGTGAATATCCGCGGCATAACTTCCAGCTTCATACCAGCAATGGCTGTCCTTTCCATAGCTTGGACATTCTGATTTGCCGCAATTCATTATTTCCGAACAATTTACTGCTTTAACATTGAGCTGCTTGGTAAGGTCTGCTTCGCCGGTTGCAAGCTCCTTGAGCCGCTCTGCCAGGTTCTTTATAGGGGTTATGGCACTTCTGTTCAGGATAAAGGTGATCAAGGGAATGGCTAGAAGTACGGCAGCAAATATGATGGCCGTCATGATATGCATGCTGCTGTTTTCAGCCTTTACTATGGAAGAAATGTCACTTCTCATCACCATTATGCCAAGTACGTCTCTGCTGGCTCCATGGCAATGAAAACATTGCTTCTCATTTTTCATGAGCCTCATTCCAAAAACTTCTCCGGTATCACCCTCCTTTATCAGGTCCACTACTGATTTTGACGACCCGGAATTGATTGTTTTCTCAGCAAGCTGAGAAATTTTCCCGGGAAGCACGCCCTGGAGTTTTTTTCCTATTGTATCCTGTGTCGGGCCATAGGTGATGAGCCCATTGTGATCAGCCACATACACCTGGATACTGTCTTTCATGCCGGTAAGTATGCGTCTTACACCTTCAGCATCTCCAACCTTCATTGGAAAATCTATGGCCATGCGAACACTTTCAAGAAGGGTGTTTGCTTGCTTGAGTCCGCTCTGATGACTTATGTCTTCCATGCTCCTGTCATGGAGGAAAAGCATTACAGACGCCCCTGCGATAAAACATAGGATAACAGGAGCAAGGATCCTTATCCTTATACCCCTTATATTGGAAATTTTTTTAAAAAAGTTCATGGGCTTGAACGCTCCTTTTAAATGGAAAATTTTTTAATGGGCTCCGCCATGGAGCAGGGGACGAAAACTGAATGCCTCTACCCGTTCGCTGGTGTGGCACTTGTTGCATACACCCTTGATCTTGTCCACCGTACCAAGGATGTCCTCGGCATCCTCGGTTTCCACGTGGATTGAGCCTGGTCCATGACATACCTCACATCCCACGTTTTTGAGGTCTGGAGTCGTCTTTTCATCCACAAAACCACCTGGCATGCCATAGCCGGTGGTATGACACCCGTAGCAGTTTTTGACCTCCTGACTTGTCAAATGCCTTTTCATCTTTTCAATTGCCTCGAATGAATGGGCCTTCTTTGCATAGGATGAATAACTTTTATATTCTTCCTCGTGACAGTCAGCGCAAACGTTAGAACCCACGTACTTAGCCTGCTCTGCCCATGTATTTCCTGTAGTCGTGATTGCTGTGATAAGTCCGGCAACCAGGACCATGGCAACGGCTGACCATGAGTGTTTCTTCTGCATTGCTCATTTCCCCCAGATTTTCTGTTTTAGCCTGGTGGGCGACAACGCCTTGACCAGACTGTTTTCTATATCGGAAATATTTAATGATGTGTTAACAAGATTTTTGTGTTTTTCTGCACAAACTAGGTTTTTTTGGGGCTTGAAAGGATTCCAACAGGTTTTTCAGGTGTATTGGATTAGTAAAAAAGTCTCGATATCCAGACAGATGCAAGTATTCCTGCCGCATCGGCACACAAGGCAGCAGGAAGCGCATGGCGGGTCTGTCTGATGCCGACGCTTCCAAAATAGACTGCAAGCACGTAAAAGGTGGTCTCAGTGGAACCCTGCATTACAGAAACCAGATAGGAAAGGTAGGAATCCGGTGCGCTGCTTACGATTTCAGACATTATGCCAAAGGCCCCGCTGCCAGAAAGGGGGCGCATAAGCGCCATGGCAAGGGCTTCTGGTGGCATACCGATAAGACCGGTTAAGGGTGCAAGAAGCCTGATGAAAATATCCATGGCACCGCTTGCCCGCAACATTCCTATGGCCACAAATATGGCCACCATATAGGGTATTATCTTTACTGCCGTATTGAACCCCTCTTTTGCTCCTTCTGTCATGCTTTCGTAGACGGGAACGCCGCGCATGAAACCAAAGACCAGGAACAGGCAGATGAGCACGGGGATGAGCCAGCTTGAAAGTGCGTTTACGCTGTCCAGACTGAAAAGGCTCTCCGGGGGATGCTGAACAAGCCTTGCCAGTGAAGCAGCCATAAAGGCAATAATGGCCGCCCAGACAAATACGCGTCCTGCTGGACCAACTGAAAAAAGCCGGGAAGAAAGCTTTTCCATGGTCGTATCATCCTGGGTGGATTTTTGCTCTTTATCGGAAAGCCGGCTATCTCTGCTTAGTGCCTGGACAGGCTCACTTTTTTCCATAAATTTGGCTGCAATAATTGCTACAGTAGTGGAAACAGCAGTTGCCAATATCGATGGGAGCAGAATGGCAGCAGGATGAGAGGCATTTGCAGCTGCCCTAACCGTAATTACACCCAGGGGCAATAATGTCACACTGGACGTATTAATTGCGAGAAAAAGACACATGGCGTTTGTGGCAGTTCCCCTTCTGGTGGAAAGGGCATCCAGTTCCTGCATGGCCTTGATACCCATGGGTGTCGCTGCATTTCCAAGGCCCAGGGCATTGGCAGCCATGTTCATTATCATGGCTGACATGGCTGGATGTTCTGGAGGCACGTCTGGAAATAGCCTTGTCATTACAGGTTTGAGGCATCGGGCAATGATGGTCAACAGACCTCCGTCTTCAGCTACCTTCATGAGTCCCAGCCACAGGGCCATTGGCCCGATGAGGCTGATGGCCAAGGTTACTGCGGCCTTTGCCGAATCAAAGGATGCCTTGGTAACCTCATCCATGGTACCCGTGTAGGCAGCAGTAACAGTAGCAATGAGTATCATGCCAAGCCAGATGATATTTATGGCAGCAGGTCTTTTGTCCATGAAGTCATCCTTGCCGAACAGGCTTATTGACCTAAGTCAATGCCTGTTATTAAGAAGATATGGATAATCATATTCTGTATTATCCTTCTGCTGGGCAAACCATGAAGGTATGCATACAACAAGTTTCCTGAAAATAACAAGGAGAATCTAATGAAGATATTGAGAAAAATCATAGAAATAGATGAAGAGCTCTGTGACGGGTGCGGCCAGTGTGTACCCGCCTGTGAAGAGGGAGCCATTGAAATAGTAAACGGAAAGGCCAGGCTCGTGGCTGAAAAATATTGTGACGGCCTAGGAGCCTGCATGGGTGACTGCCCTACGGGAGCTCTGAAAATAGTTGAACGTGAAGCCGAAGACTTTGATGAAAAGGCTGTAGAAGAATACCTGCAATCAAAAAAGGCAGAAGTCCGCTCCCAGCCCATGGCGTGCGGTTGTCCCTCCAGCCAGGTCCAGGATCTTGCCCCTGGCAGTCTTCATGCAGTAAACCCAGCATCTGTGTCTCCGGTCCATTCGCTCCTTTCACACTGGCCTGTGCAGATCCGTCTGATCCCACCTCATGCGCCATTCCTCAAGGATGCAGATATACTTGTAACTGCAGACTGTGTTGCAGTGGCCTGTCCAGACTTTCACCAGCGTTTTGTTGAGGGAAGGGTTATAATGCTTGGCTGTCCCAAATTTGACAACCCGGAAGAGTACGTTCAGAAATTCAGGGAAATCTTTGAAAAGAATTCCATAAAAAGTATTTCTACGGTAATAATGGAGGTCCCCTGCTGTTCGGCAATGCTTGGCATACTGAAAAAGGCTGTTGAACAGGCAGGCATGTCATGCCAGGTAAAGAAAACTGTCATTGGCCTAAAGGGCAGCATTCTGGCAGAAGAATTTGAAAATTTCTGATCTGATATGGAACACTGGCCATTAAAAAATAAAAAAGTAAACAGGAGGCATAAGTGTCCAGATTTTCGGCCCTGAAGGCCATCTATGATTTTTATGACGAATTTACAAATGGCCTTTCAATAGCCTGCCAGAAGGGCTGCCATGTCTGCTGTACCACGAATGTTACTGCTACCAGCCTGGAAACTGACTACTTGATCCAGTCGGGAAAAATGGATAAGCATCTCCTGAAAAAGATGGAAGAAGAAAGACAAAAGGATCATTTCATTCCAAGCACTACCATAAACACGACAGCAGCACTGTGCCTGGCACAGAAGGCCATACCAGAAGAAACTTCTTCCCAGACCTTTGAGCCGTGCCCCCTTTTGGATGAAAATGGTCTTTGCTCTGTCTACGAATACAGACCGTTTTCATGCCGGGCCATGTGCTCTGATACCGTGTGTACTGAAGGCGGACAGGCCAACATGCCGCCCTTTCTGGTCACGGTAAACCTTGCCCTTTACCAAATACTGGAGCACATTGACAGGGAGGGTTGGTATGGAAACCTGCTGGACATGATTCCATTGAGCCTTGCAGGACGTGAAAGGGCAGGTAATTTGGCAGTTGACCAGGAGGGCACCATTAAAACCAATCGGCAGCTTCCTTGTTTCATCGTGCCCCCTGATGACAAGATTCGTTTCAAGTCCTTCATGAGAAGACTTGGCAGTCAGTCAGCAGATGAAATTACCTTGGCTGAACTGCTGCCTGAGGAATATTCTATTTTATCGTAGAAAAATAATGCGTTTGGTTTTCAGACTCTTGGGATAGAATCTAAAACTGTATTGTCCTGCATGAACATGAAAACAGGCATAATATCGGATACCCATGGCACTTTGCCTGAAAAGGTCCTTGATATCTTCCAGGGTGTAGATCTAATTCTGCATGCTGGGGATATCGGCTCACTGCACATAATCAAGGAACTTGGGTCTATAGCCCCGGTTAAGGCAGTACATGGCAACATGGACTACGGAAAGATAGCCAAGCTTTTCCCACGCACAGAAATGA
>QOAL01000109.1 GCA_003978135.1 Thermodesulfatator sp. | reverse complement strand
TTTCTGGGCGCATACAGCCCTGAACCTGTGGGGGATTATATCGCAGGTCCAAATCATGTACTTCCCACCATGGGAACAGCCAGGTTCTCGTCTGCCCTTGGCGTGGAGACCTTTCTGAAGCGCTCCAGCATAATCTCTTATTCGGAAAAGGCCTTTTTCCAGGATGCAGAAGATGTTATGAACCTTGCTCGCATTGAAGGACTGACCGCCCATGAAAGATCTGTGGCCATAAGGACGCGCAAACAATAAAACAACAATCTATTTAAAGGTTAAATGCCAGCACTCTTTTTTGGCCATGTGGCTCCTGACAAGTTTGGGGCTTAGGAGGTAGATACTCTGTCTTTTAGAGAGCAAACACTCGATATGTCGGGTGCGTGGGCACGCCAACTTCGAAAAGAATTCGAAGAGATCTGCTGGTCCTATGGCATCCAGCTTGAACCCTGCGTGATCGAAATATCCAATGTCAAAGGAAGATACGGTTCCTGGAACCAGGAGCTTGGCACCATTGAGATAAGCGCGGAACTCATAAGAAATTTTTCCTGGGATGTGGTCTTGAATGTGCTTAAACATGAAATGGCACACCAGATCTGTTCCGAAATTTTTGGAGTGCCAAAAGGATCACATGGAAAAATCTTCCATGAGGCGTGTGAAATGATAGGTCTCGATCCCAGGTTTCGCACCTCTTCTGGAGACCTGCCTGAGGGAGTAACAGACCACAGGAATGTGGGCAGCCAGACCCTGGAGAGCCGGCGTTTTATCGAGAGGATAAGGAAGCTCCTGGCACTTGCCCAGTCTGCCAACGAACACGAAGCAAACCTTGCAATGGCAAAGGCCAGGCAACTGATGGATAAATACAATCTCCGTATGGCTGAGCTGGAAAATACCGACGGTTATGTCCATGTTATCATAAACCACAAGAAGAAAAGGCTTGAACGCCACAACAGAAAAATCTGTTTGATTTTGAAAAAATTCTTTTATGTCTATGTGGTATTGTCCAGCCAGTATGACCCTTATGAGGATACCGAGCACAAGGTAATAGACCTGATGGGCAGGAAAGAAAACGTGGAGGTGGCAGAATACGTCTATTTCTTTCTGCTGCGCAAGATCAGGTCCTTGTGGGAAGAAAATAGAAAAAAACTCAATGGAAAAGGGATTCGTGCCAGGAACAGTTATTACGAGGGGCTGCTTCGAGGCCTTTATGACAAACTTGAAAAACAAAACTGCCCCACAGCAGGCCCACCCTCGGGCAGGCATGCCTCCGGGGGAAAAACCACGAGTGAGCTCGTATTGGCCTCTGACGCGGAACTCAAGCGTTTTGTGAACAGTCGTTATCCGCACTTGCACACGTACTCATCCAGGAGACCAAAGATCAATATGGATTGCTTTGCCAAGGGCCTGGCCCACGGAAAAAAGATAGTCATTCAAAGGGCGGTGCATAACCACCAAGGTAACAAGGGCCTGGCGCTTAAAAAATAAACACCCTCGGGAGCATTCCCAGCTCGTTCCGTTCGCCTTTGTAACCCAGGAATATGCTCCCTGGCTCTTTTACCTTTATGAGCTGACTGCTTCGAACATGGACGAGCAGTTTCTTCCAATTAGGCAAGATTACCGCGGGGACAGATTACTACAGGGACTGTATTTTTTTCTACAAATGTGTTAATCTGTTTGTCCTGTAATTTTAAGAGGTTGATCCTGCGGAAGCGGAAAGGGCACTGGTGGCCCTCCCGGACTTCAAATCCGGTGTACCGTCTGAGAAAGGCGGTAGGTGGGTTCGATTCCCATGCGCTTCCGCCATTTTTGGCCGTCTTAATCAGTATTCTTTAGTATTCTTTGGAGAAATTTTTTTACCTTTGCTGTCTGTATTCCAGGACAACAACACTCCTTGGCCGCACCAGGTAGCCGTTTTCGTCACATGGTTTCTGCCTTGAAGGTATAAGAATATCGTTGGGACCCTTGAGAAAGGTATCCACGGCCAGAAACCATTGCCCCCCATGCAATACCGGAATCTCCATTTCAAGTTCCTGCTCTTCATGCATGTTTATCATCACGTGAAGATGCTCCTCATCCCTTGCCTTGGCACCCAGGGTAAAGGCCAGAAACTTCGCATCCGGGTCATCCCACGGGGGCATGTTAAGTTTACTGCCATGCCACGTAATATCCGGGAGGGTCATACCAGGCCGTTTTTTCCCTGTGAGAAAGTGGCGCCTCATAAGGCATGGATGACGTTTTCGAAAGGCAATCATTTCCCGGGTAAACCGAAGCATCTCCCCATTCTCCTTGGCCAGATCCCAGTCCAGCCAGCTAAGCTCATTGTCCTGGCACCAGCAGTTATTGTTGCCCTTTTGTGTTCTCAGGACTTCATCGCCTGACAGAACCATGGGAACTCCCTGTGAAAGAAACAGTATCGCCATGAAATTTTTGGCTTGCCTAAGCCTCAGGGCCTGGATTTTGCTGTCCGTGGTTTCCCCTTCTATTCCATAATTACAACTGAAATTTTCATTGCTACCGTCCCGATTCTCCTCTCCGTTGGCCTCATTGTGCTTCCTTGAATAGCTCACCAGGTCCTTCAGGGTAAAACCGTCGTGACAGGTTACGAAATTTATACTGTTGAACGGATGCCTGCCTCCGGGCTGATAAAGATCACTGCTCCCAGCAAGCCTGGTGGCTGTCTCTCCAATCAGGCCCTTGTCTCCCCTGACGAATTTTCTGACTACATCACGGTAACGTCCGTTCCATTCCTGCCACCTGTATCCAGGAAAACCGCCGACCTGGTAAAGGCCTCCTGCATCCCATGCCTCTGCAATGAGACCAGCATTTGAAATGCCATGACAAAACTCGAGGCTCCAGATTATCGGCGCATGATGCATGGGTTTACCATCCTCACCACGGGCCATGACACTTGCCAGATCAAACCTGAAACCGTCGATTCTGAAATTCCGAATCCAGTATTCAAGACATTCAATGATAAAAAATGTAACCTGGGGATGGTTGCAGTTAACGGTGTTGCCACAGCCGGTAAAATCCCGGTATTTTCTCATGTCCGCCGGATCCAGATGATAGAATTCCCGGTTGGAAATGCCCTTGAAATTCATTACAGGGCCGTCCTCACCGCCTTCTGCAGTGTGGTTAAAGACTACGTCCATTATTATCCCTATCCCTGCCCGATGCAGTTCCCGGACCATGTCCCGGAACTCGTCCATGCATGACGGATCCTCGGGATTAACAAAATAAGAAGGATGCAGTGCAAAAAAACTGTGAGTACTGTATCCCCAGTAATTTTTAAGCCCAAGCTCCCGCACCCCTTTCGGCACATCCTGTTCATCAAAGGCCATGATGGGAAGAAGTTCTACATGGGTGATCCCTAAATCCCTCAGGTAGGGTATCTTCTCAATAACAGCTGAAAAAGTCCCCGGTTGGGCCACGCCAGAGCTTGGATGCCGGGTGAAGCCCCTTACATGCATTTCGTAAATAATGGACTCGTTTGGAGCATGATCTGGCATTTTCACACCCTGCCAGTCATACCCGTTTAGATTTTCAGGCACCACAGCCCTGATAGGCGTAGCTTTTACGTCCACTTTCGCCTGCTCTCTCTGCCAGAATTTATCAAAGACCACCCTTGCACATGGATCCAGCAGCTCCCGGTGCCTGTTGAACCGGAAACCGGATTCCCGGGTATCATCAGGCCCGTCTGCCCGCCAGGTATAAGCCATACCTGGTTTTGCCTCCTCAACAAACACGTTCCAGAAAAAAAAGTCTCTGTTGTTCTCAGGATCCAGACGGATAACTTGAAACGGTCTCAGTGCATTCATGGATTCATAGAGGAGAAGCTCAACCGAAGAGGCATGCCTCGAAAATATGCTGAAATTTACACCCCCGGGTTCACATGACGCCCCAAGGGGGAACCTGTTTCCAGGTCTGCTTTTTAATGTTTTCATATTCCTTCTTTTTGAAAAACAGGCCTTCGGGCCGGTTTTAATGTTAATTCAATACGAGAGATGGGTTTTTCCAGACAAAACAGCAAACACGCAAATGCCCTTACTCAGTGGCCTCGTGTCTACAGGATGAAATTCAAAACATGATATACAAAAAGAAGGATATAGACAATGACAACAAGAAAAAGGGCCCTTTGGACCCAAGCCCTCTTGTAAAAAAATGCAATAAGAAAAATACCAGGTAATGTCAGTACTGTTTTTAGCAACAGGGCCCCTAAGTAGTCATGGTGATTGAAAAAAGACGCCAATAAGGGATTTAATTCCCGGGCGCCCTGACTTACATGATAAACGGTGAAATAATAGTCAACAAATGAAAGGATCCATAGGGAGACAATGCCGAGCGTAATTTCAAAAGGAATATTTTCTTTTAGCCTGGCCTGAATTCTGACAAGGACTTCTTGCTTTAACCGGTCCCTGGGCTGCCAGTTCAGGCTGAGACCTTTGTTATGACATCCAGCCCCGGACAACAGCGCATAGCCGGACTTTATTTGTCCCTTCATGATGGAATCTTTTTTCTTCTCCTCTCCAAAATACTGCTCCTTTTATATTACATAACAATAATTATGCCTTTAAAATCGCATAATTGTCCTTATAAATGCCGTTTTTTGCATGTTTTTCAAGGCGGGATAAAACAAAATGGAAAAAATACTTCCCAAATAAGGGAAAACTTTTTCCGCTTATTTTGTGACAATTAAATATTTTTTCTATATGTAGTGAGCCCGATAAAATCAGAAGTGGCAGCAAATTTGCTTGAATTAATTAGAAGAGCGGAAAGTTAAAGTTCCAGCAGATTTGGTGAAATAAAGCTAACTATCTGGGATGTCAGGAGAAAGGACAAAATGGAGCTGGCACAGAGCGTTTGCAAAAACATTCAGTCACGCAGAATAGAGCGAAGGATAAAACCTACATCTGCCGATTTGCAGTTTGACTACACTTTGGCAAGTACTTCCATCTGTATGCAATGCGTTTCCAGGCCGGTATGTGAGATAGCCGCGCTTCTCAACCTTCCGGTTACTGATTGTACCTACTTCGCGCGTAAACAGATTAATTAACCAGGCTGCCCGGAGACAGCCTGAAACAAGTCATTTAAGTTAGCTAAAACGGTACGTCATCCTCGATTGGCGGTTCTGGAGGCTGGAGATCCCCTCCTGCTCCTCCGTCACCTGCTGCACCCTTGGATTCCAACATCTGAAGATCCCTGGCAATAATTTCAGTCGTCCAGCGCTTATTGCCATCCCTGTCTTCCCATGACCTGGTCCTCAACCTGCCTTCGACATAGACAAGCCTTCCCTTGCTCAGGTATTCACTGCATATTTCTGCAAGCCTTCTCCATGCAACTATCCTGTGCCATTCAGTCTCCGACTCCCATTGATCGCCTCTCTTGACAGGGGAATCTGTTGCCAGACTGAAGTTGGCCACAGGAGTTCCATCCTGTGTGTACCGGATCTCAGGGTCTGAACCAAGCCTACCGATCAACATGACCTTGTTAAGTCCTCTTGCCATTTTTAACTCCTTGTAATATGCGCTCCCGGAAGGAGCATTAAGCCTTTCTTTTAAACCACAAATTTGAACTGACCCTTGCCCAGAAGGTCATGGAGGTGCACTATACCCACCAGCCTTCCGCTAATGCCAACTACCGGCAGGACAGTAATGAGATGTTGCTCCATGACAGCCAGGGCATCTGCAGCCATGGCATCGGGCATAACACTCTTGGGATTCTTGGTCATAATATCTTCCACTTTCCTGCTGCCCAGATCAGCATACCTGAGCATGGCACGCCTCAGGTCTCCATCAGTTACTATTCCCACAAGGATATCATCCTTGTCAAAGACCAGGGCTGCGCCAAGCCTTTTTCTGTCTATTTCTGCTATCACCTGTTCCATGGACGTTCCGGTCCTTACCACAGGGACGCTGTCACCTGTAAGCATGACCTGCCTTACAGAAACCTTAAGCCGCTCCCCCAGGGTACCAAGGGGATGGTTTCGCCTAAAATCCTTTTCACTGAAATGCCTGAGCCTTAGAAGCACCACAGCCAGGGCGTCTCCGGCGGCCAGGGCTGCTGTGGTACTTGCAGTAGGCGCAAGCCCCAGGGAACAGGCCTCTCTTTCCACACCAGTATCTATTACGCACGAACCTTCCCGGGCAAGAGTGGACTTGGGATTTCCTGTAAAGGCAATGAGCGGGATCTTCCTTTCCTTGAACGCAGGCAGCAAGGCATTGAGTTCCTGGGTTTCCCCGCTATTGGAAATGGCAATGATAACGTCCCCTGCCACCACCATACCCAGATCACCGTGCATGGCCTCTACAGGATGCAGAAAGATGGACGGGGTGCCGGTGCTTGCAAGGGTTGCAGCAATTTTTCTTCCCACAAGCCCGGATTTTCCTATGCCGGTAACTATTACCCGGCCCGTGGTTTCCAGAATGAGCCGTACTGCGCGTTCAAAATCCTTGCCCAGGTTTTTCCTGAGCCTTTCAAGGCCTTCTATCTCTATGGATATAGCTTCCTTGCCGGCTTTTAATATGGCTGGTTCCTGTCTTTCACTCAAAACTAAACTTTCCTACATGCTCGTTTATGCCCGTGGGATATTTGCCATTGAAACACGCCATGCAAAAACGATCTGAATTTGAACCGGACGCCTCTACCATGGCTTCAAGACTCAAATAGTGCAGGGCATCCAGTTCCAGGAACTGCCTTATCTCCTCCACGCTCTTTTTGGCTGCTATCAGCTCTCCCTTGGTGGAAAAATCTATGCCATAGAAGCAGGGATACCTGGTAGGAGGGCAGCTCACAAGCATGGAGATCTCCCGGGCACCAGCCTCCCTGATGGCCTTCACCCTGGTGACCGTTGTTGTACCTCGTATGATGGAGTCTTCAATTATAACAACCCTTTTGCCCCTGATGGTATCCTTTACCGGATTCAACTTGATCCTGACACCGAAATCCCTTAGGGACTGGCTGGGCTGAATAAATGTCCGACCCACGTAGTGATTCCTGATTACAGCCAGCTCCAGGGGCAGACCCGCTGCCTGGGCATAGCCGACTGCAGCGTAATTTCCAGAATCCGGAAAGGGCATGACATAATCGGCATCTACGGTGATTTCCCTGATCAGCGCTGCACCCAGGGCCTTTCTGAACGAATAGACATTCCTGCCGAATATGTTGCTGTCCGGCCTTGCGAAATAGATGAACTCGAATATGCAGTTTGCCCGTTTCTCTGCCTGCATTGCTGCAAAGGAGCGAAGCCCGTTTTCATCTATTATGACCACTTCTCCCCTTTCGACGTCCCGGACGAATTCTGCCTGAATGAGATCCAGTGCGCATGTCTCAGAGGCAAGAACGTATGCGCCATTACTCATCCTGCCGATACAAAGAGGCCTGAAGCCAAGGGGATCGCGAAAACCTATCAATGCCTTTTCGGTAAGCATGAGAACGGAATATGCACCCCGAATGAGATTCATGGTCTGGTATATGGCCTCGTCAATACCCTTTCTCCAGGACTTGGCCAGAAGATGCACTATTATCTCGCTGTCCATGGTGGTCTGGAAAATGGAACCATAGGCCTCGAGCTCTGCCCTGATCTGGTGGGCATTTACCAGGTTGCCATTGTGTGCAACAGCAAAGGTTGAACCGGCGTGATTTACGCAGAAGGGCTGGGCATTCTGAAGAACCGATGACCCGGTAGTGGAATAACGGACATGCCCTACTGCGAGATGTCCCTTGAGATCCCGTAACCTTGATTCATGGAAGACCTCGCTCACCAGGCCCATGGCCTTGTATTCCTGCACGTTTTTGCCATCAGAGGTGACAATACCGGCACTTTCCTGCCCCCTATGCTGGAGTGCATAAAGGCCGAAATAGGTGAGATTTGCAGCATCTTCATGGCCATAGATGCCAAAAACCCCGCATTCCTCCCTGGGACCGCCTGCATACCGCCTCTGTTTCCAGAAATTACAGCAGTCCATTGATTTTATTTCTCTAAGATCCCGGTTCATTGTATTTAGAATAGTATTCCTGTAGGGGTTTCACATCAAGCTCATGCTGCTTCAAGGCGAGTATTGCCTGGACCATGGCCCTTGCACCTGCAACAGTGGTAAAATAGGGTATCTCAAGCTCCAGGGCAGTACGTCTCAAGTGGTATGCATCGGACAGGGTTCGTTTCTTGCCGCTGGGAGTATTTATCAGAAGATCTATCTTTCTGTTCTTCATGAGATCCACCACGTTGGGCCTGCCTTCCGAGACCTTAAGCACTGTTTCACATGGAACGCCGTTTTTTCTCAAGAATTCCGCCGTCCCGCTGGTGGCAAGTATCTCGAACCCTTCCCTCGCCAGGGCCTTGGCAGTATCAAGAATGGCCTCCTTGTCCCCCTTTCTGATACTCAAAAAGGCAGTACCGCTGGTAGGAAGGCTGAGGCCTGCAGCAAACTGGCTCTTGGCAAAGGCCATGCCCACGCTGGTATCTACTCCCATAACCTCACCCGTGGATTTCATTTCAGGCCCAAGGACTATGTCCACGCCCGGGAACTTCCTGAACGGAAAGACCGATTCCTTTACCGAGACGTGTTCAGGTAAAACTTCCCTGGTAAAGCCAAGATCTTTGAGCTTCCGCCCGACCATCACCTTGGTTGCCAGCTTGGCCAAGGGTATGCCCGTGGCCTTGCTCACAAAGGGAACGGTTCTGGAGGCGCGGGGATTTACCTCCAGGACATAGAGTTCATCGTCCTTTACCGCATACTGCACATTCATTAGCCCAATGACATGAAGCTCTCCAGCCATGGCACGAGTAGCATCCTTGATCTGTTCAAGCATCTCATTGCCCAGCCTGTGGGGAGGGAGCACACAGGCAGAATCTCCCGAGTGAATTCCCGCCTCTTCCACATGTTCCATAATGCCGCCGATAACCGTGATTTCACCATCCGATATGGCATCAACGTCTACCTCTATGGCATCCTGGAGGAACTTGTCTATAAGAACCGGATGGCCCTCGGAAACATCCACTGCCTCCTGCATGAACTCCCGGAGCCCGTCAGAGTCGTATACTATCCTCATGGCCCTGCCACCCAATACGTAGGACGGCCTTACAACCACCGGGTAACCTATTTCCTCTGCAACTGAAAGTGCCTCATCAAGATTATAGGCCGTCCCGTTGGCAGGCTGAACCAGACCCAGCTTTTTCAGCATCTTTTGAAAGCTCTTTCTGTCCTCAGCCATGTCTATGCTCTCAGGACTTGTACCCAGGATTTTGGCTCCTGCCTTTTCCAGGGGAACGGCAAGATTAAGGGGTGTCTGGCCTCCGAACTGCACTATTAACCCGTCTGGTTTTTCCGTCTCCACGATGTGAAGAACATCTTCCAGGGTCAAGGGTTCAAAATAGAGCTTATCCGATGTGTCGTAATCCGTAGATACGGTCTCCGGATTCGAATTCACCATGATGCTCTCGATACCCTCTTCCTTAAGGGCGAAGGAGGCGTGGACACAGCAGTAATCAAATTCTATTCCCTGACCAATTCTGTTGGGACCTCCCCCCAGAATCATAACCTTTCTGCCAGTGGTGGGCCTTGATTCGTCCTCGTCTTCATAGGTTGAATAATAATAAGGGGTGTAGGCCTCGAATTCTGCAGCACAGGTATCAACCAGCTTGTACACCGGCCTTATGCCCTTTTCGGCCCTGAGCCGGCGTATCTCCTCAGGCGTGCTGCCCGTCAGGTGTGCTATCTGATAATCTGAAAAGCCCTGCCTTTTGATTGACCTGATGTCTTCAAGGGCTTTCCTGCCCTGTTTTTTTATCCCGTTTCCAAAGAGCCTGAGCCTGTCTATCTGATAAATAAACCAAGGGTCAATGCCGGTGATGGTACAGACGTCCCGAATGGACATGCCCATTTCCAGGGCCAGTGGTATATAAAAAATTCTCTGGGAATTCGGGATACGCAGCTTGTTTTCAACCTCGTCCATGTCTGGCTGCACTGCCTTTTTCTCCCACGGGTCCTTGCCGTCAAACCCCAGGCCAAAGCGTCCAATTTCCAGGGAACGAAGCCCCTTCTGCAGGGCCTCCCGGAAGGTCCTTCCGATGGCCATAGTTTCACCAACGCTCTTCATGGATGTGGTGAGATAGTCTTCTGCTTCCTGAAACTTTTCAAATGTCCAGCGCGGGATCTTTACTACGCAGTAGTCAATGGTAGGCTCAAAGGATGCCATTGTCTCCCTGGTAATGTCATTTGGTATCTCGTCCAGGGTATATCCCACTGCCAACTTGGCGGCTATTTTCGCAATGGGAAAACCCGTTGCCTTGGATGCCAGGGCTGAAGAACGGGAAACCCTCGGGTTCATCTCGATGACCACCACCTCGCCGTTGTCCGGATTCACGGCAAACTGGATGTTGGAACCACCTGTTTCCACACCAATCTCCCTTATGATTGCAAGGGAGGCATCGCGCAAAAACTGGTATTCCCTGTCAGTCAAGGTCTGCACCGGTGCAACGGTAATGCTGTCCCCGGTATGAACCCCCATGGGATCCAGGTTTTCAATGCTGCATACAATGACCACATTGTCCTTTTTGTCCCGCATTACCTCGAGTTCGAATTCCTTCCACCCTATTACCGATTCCTCCAGCATCACCTCGTGGATCATGCTCAGATCCAGGCCCTGCTTGCATATTTCCTTCAGGTCATCCATGTTGTAGGCAATGCCGCCACAAGAACCACCAAGGGTAAATGAGGGCCTGACTATTACCGGAAAACCTATGTCAGAGGCAGCGGCAACAGCCTCTTCCATGGAGCGGACTATGGCGCTTCTGGGTATCCTGAGGCCGATGTTTTCCATGGCCTCCCGGAACTTTTCCCTGTCCTCGGCCTTGTGTATAACCTCCCTGCTTGCACCAATCATTTCCACCCCGAGCTTTTCCAGTATGCCGGAATCTGCTATTTTCACTGCGGTGTTGAGCCCGGTCTGACCGCCAAGGGTAGGAAGGATTGCATCCGGGCGTTCCTTTTCTAGTATCTTTGTTACCACTTCCGGGGTTATGGGCTCCACGTAGGTCCTGTCTGCCACCTCAGGATCTGTCATGATGGTAGCAGGGTTTGAATTGACCAGGACTACCTGGAATCCTTCCTCTTTCAGCGCCTTGCAGGCCTGGGTTCCCGAATAGTCGAATTCACAGGCCTGGCCTATTACAATGGGCCCTGAACCTATGATGAGTATCTTCTTGAGATCTGTTCTTTTTGGCATTTATAAACTCTGAAGTCTGTATTTTAACCGGCCATCATGGAGATAAAACGGTCGAAAAGGTATTCTGAATCGTGGGGTCCAGGGGCATTTTCTGGGTGGTACTGAACAGAAAACAAAGGTAGCGCCCTGTGCCGGATACCCTCCACGGTCTGATCATTCAGGTTAATGTGAGTCACCTCAACCCCAGACGGAAGGGAGGAATCGTCCACTGCAAAACCGTGGTTCTGGGCGGTTATTTCTATCTTGCCGGTTTCCAGGTCTTTTACAGGCTGGTTTCCACCCCGATGCCCGAACTTCAGCTTGTAGGTGGTACCTCCAAGGGCCAGGGAAAGTATCTGATGCCCCAGGCATATGCCGAAAATTGGTTTCTGGCCGATAAGATTTCTGGCCGTCTCGACAACATGGACAACCGCCGCAGGATCTCCCGGGCCATTTGAAATAAATATTCCATCCGGCTCACAGGCAAGGAGCTGCTCTGCCCGGATCTGGGCAGGGAAAACCACGCACTGGCAAGCCCTTTCATTTAAAAGCCTGAGCTGGTTAAACTTCAGGCCGCAGTCTACTATTGCTACCCTGAACCTGGATTTTTCCCAGGATTTAAGTTTTGACAGCCGATCCGGTGAAAGGTCATCCAGCTCCAGAATCTTGCCATCCTCCCACACGTAAGGGTGGGTACAAGAGACCCCGGAAGCCAGATCCCAGCCCACCAGGCTTGGCACAGCCTTGGCCTTTTTCACAAGGCTTTCCGGATCAAGATCCCTGGTTGACATTACAGCTCTCATGGCACCGGCAAGCCTGATATGCCTGGTGACAGCCCTGGTATCCACCTCCTCTATACCAAGGATGCCATGTTTTCTCAGGTAGCCTGCAAGATCTCCAGTGGCACGCCAGTTGCTGAAGTCGGCCTCGTATTCCCTTACAACAAAGCCGCTCATGTGTATGTCAAGGGACTCCTCGTCATCCGGGTTCACTCCGTAGTTTCCTATGAGGGGATATGTCATGGTGACTATCTGACCCTTGTAGGAAGGATCGGTGAGAATTTCCTGGTAGCCGGTCATACTAGTATTAAAGACGAGCTCGCCTTCAGTTTCCCCGTCACCTGTAAAGGAGCGGCC
>QOAL01000205.1 GCA_003978135.1 Thermodesulfatator sp. | reverse complement strand
AATCCTGCCGGTCTCGGGATTGATTTCCTTTTCAAGACCATCAACATATGTTGATTTCAATTTTGAAAGATTTCGGAATTCCAGTAGCTTCTCAGGCAGTGGGTGTATCTTTGCAAGGCTTTTCAAGACCTCAACATCAGTGGAATAGCCAGTCTTTTTCTTGGTTTTCTTAAGCTGGGGCAGGTTTTGCTCCTGGAAAAGTACCTGGGCCAGCTGCTTCGTGGACTTTATGTTAAACTCATGACCTGCCAGGTCAAAGATCTCTTTTTCCAGTTCTGCAAGCCTCTGGGCAAATTCCTTCCTCAGGTCCCTTAATCCCTGTTTGTCCACCAGTATGCCGGTCATTTCCATGTCTGCCAGGACCGGGACAAGCGGGATCTCTACCTCTGAATACAAGGTCCACAGCCCCTTCTCCTTGAGTTCTCCATGAAATTTGTCCTTGACTACGCTTGTCACATGCACGTCCTCGCATGAGTACTCCATTGCCTTCTCCACAGGTACATGGGAAAAATCCTGGCCTCTTCCAAGCTCCCTGGTGACTTCCTTGTAGGAAATCATCTTGTGCCCAAGGCTGTCCCTGGCTATCTCGTCCAGGTTATGCCTCCTCCTGGTAGGATCAAGGAGATAGGAGGCGATCATGGTATCCCCGGCTATATTTTCCATGGGAAGGCCATGTCTCCTCAGGATTATAAGATCGTATTTTATATTCTGGCCGATCTTCCCCAGCTTCTTGTCTTTCAGCAGGGGCAGGAGGTGTTTTCTTACAACCTCCAAATCCAGTTGCGCCTGGCCTGTTTGGTGTCCTACCGGAAGATAGGCTGCTTCTGGCGGCGTAAAGCAGAGGCTGATCCCCACGAGTCTTGCCTCCATGGGTCTCTGGCTGGTTGTTTCTGTATCAATGACCACCTCATCCTTTCCCTTGTTTTCGTCCAGCCAGTTCTTGAGTGTTTGCTCGTTCTGGATGATCCTGTAACTGTCATATGAAAGGACCTTTTCGGACGAAACCATGGGTATAAGACTTTCAAAATCAAGCTCCCTGAAAAGTTCCAGCAGCTCTGTTTCATTCATTTCCCTGCGCCTGTAATATTCAGGGTCAAGCTTTACAGCCACGTTGGAATCAAGGGACGTGAGCCTTTTCCACAAGGCCAGTTCGTCTGCAGCCTCCTTTAATCTTTCCTTAAGTTTGCTCTTTCTGAACCCGTCGAGTTCCTTCAGGAGATTTTCCACGGATTTGTACTGGGAAACCAGTTTCAGGGCTGTCTTTGGCCCGACACCAGGCACACCAGGTATGTTGTCAGCACTGTCTCCTGAAAGACTGAGGACATCGTTAAACTGTGCCGGGTCCAATCCGTATTTTTCTCTGAAGGTCTTGAGATCCACGGTTTCATCCTTCATGGGATCCCAGAGGACCACGTTTTCAGACACCAGCTGGAGAAGATCCTTATCCCCCGAGACGATTATCACCTTTCTGCCCAGTTTTTCTCCGAAATTTCTTGCAAGAGTGGCAATAATGTCATCTGCTTCAACACCCTCCACCTCTAACTGGGGAAGTCCCAGGGCGTCCACAAGCCTTCTGACGTAAGGCACCTGGACACTAAGGTCTTCAGGCATTGGCGGCCTGTTTGCCTTATAGGCCTTGTACAGTTCATGCCTGAAGGTTGGACCCTTGGCATCCCAGGTCACTGCAATATACCTGGGGGATTTCTCCCTTAGGATCTTCAGGAGCATGTTGGTAATGACATAAACTGCCCTGGTGGGCACACCTTTTGAACTTGTAAATTCCCTTGGAGTGGAAAAAAATGCCCTGTAGAGATATGAGCTGCCGTCTATGAGATAGATTGGAGACTGTTCCTTTTGTTCTGCCATTAATGCCGTTCCTCCAGCCCATGGTTGCAGTCTTTATCCCTGCTGTCACCACCTTTGAGCTGTTTGACTTTTATTAACAGTTTAAGTATCCTGCCCATCTGGAAAAGTAAAGGGAGCGTAAGAAATATGTCTACAGTAGTTGTGGTTGGAACACAGTGGGGAGACGAAGGCAAGGGCAAGATCGTTGATCTGCTCACAGAATATGCAGATCTTATAGTCAGATTCCAGGGAGGGAACAATGCCGGCCATACACTGGTTGTTGACGGCGAAAAATTCATATTTCACCTTATTCCTTCGGGCATCCTTTATCAGGACAAGAAATGCGCTGTGGGAAACGGCGTGGTACTAGACCCTGCAATACTTATAGAAGAACTTCAAGAGCTGGAAGACAAGGGACGCAAGGTCACACCGGAACGCCTGATGATCAGTGAGAATACCCACCTGATAATGCCTTACCACAAGGCCCTCGACCATGCCAGGGAGGCCGCCAAGTCTGAAGGCAAAAAGATAGGCACTACCGGCAGGGGCATTGGCCCGTGCTACGAAGACAAGATTGTCAGAAACGGAATAAAGGTCACGGATCTTCTGGATTCAGCCCTTTTCAAGGAAAAACTTGAAAACAATGTTGCGGAAAAGAATTTTCTCCTTACCAAGATGCTCAATGCAGAACCAGTGGATGCAGGAACTATCTATGACGAATACATGAGGTATGCAGAAAAGCTGGCTCCTTTCGCAGGAAATGTCTCTGTAATCATAGATGAAACCACAAGGAAAGGCGGAAATGTGCTCTTTGAAGGTGCCCAGGGCACCCAGCTTGACATAGATCATGGCACCTATCCATTTGTAACTTCTTCAAATACTGTGGCAGGAGGCGCCTGTTGCGGGGCAGGGCTTGGTCCCAGCAGGATAGATTGTGTCATTGGCATCTGCAAGGCATACACTACAAGGGTTGGTTCTGGTCCATTTCCAACAGAACTGTTCGACGAAACAGGAGACCTGATCCAGAAAAAGGGAGCAGAGTTTGGAGCCACAACAGGCCGCCGCAGGCGCTGCGGCTGGCTGGACGGCGTTGTTCTCAAGGATGCTGTGCGCCTCAACGGCCTTGACGGCCTTGCAATTACCAAGCTGGACGTGATGAGCGACATTGACCCCATAAGCATTTGTGAATCCTATGAGGTTGATGGAAAGAGCCTTGGAGCCATGCCTGCCAACATCAGGCAGGTGGAAAAGGCCAAGCCTGTTTACAGACAGGTTCCCGGCTGGAAGGGTGACATAACCGGTGCCAGGAGCCTGGATGATCTGCCTTCCCAGGCACAGGACTACATAAAACAGATAGAAGAAACTTCCATGACACCTGTTTCAATAGTTTCCGTGGGACCGGACCGGGACGAGACCATACTTATTAATAACCCCTTTGAAAAATAGACTCTGCCTAAAGGCATTCGTTCAAAGGGGGCCACATCTGGCGTGTTAGCTGGTGCTTGAAGTAGGCAGACGATTGCGCACCCGCGGTCTGGCATCTGCAGCATCCTGTGTAATGATTACAAAATGGGGGCACGTACAGCAAAGCTCGGTGGAATCCCGTGACCAGTTACGCGGCAAGGGCTGTGAACCTGAAGCAGAAGCTCTGGCCGGATATCCATAAAGACGCCTGGTCTGATTACAGGTGGCAGCTAAGGAACAGGCTTACCGGCAGAAAAGGGCTCTCCAGGCTCTTAAGGCATGCCGGTCAACCGGAGCGCCTGGAATCCCTGGACAAGTGTCTTTCCGCATATAAATGGGCTGCTACGCCCTATTATATATCTTTGATCGAGAAGGATATTGACAGGGATCCGGTTGCCCTTCAGGTAATTCCAAGCCCTGAAGAGATAGGGCCTGCGCGTCCACACTCATCTCCAGATCCCCTTTCAGAAAAAAGATACAGCCCGTTTCCAGGCCTTATTCACAGGTACAAGGACAGGGCAGTGGTACTGGTTTCAAACCACTGTGCCTCGTATTGCAGACATTGCAACAGGAAAAGGACATGGAACAGGCCCGAATTTGTACCTGCCGGTAAAACAGCCTGGCAGGCAGTAACTGAATATCTTGAAAATCACTCACAAATACGCGAAGTCCTGGTCTCAGGTGGAGATCCACTGCTTCTGCCACAAAAATACTTGGAAAATATACTTGATCTCCTTACCTCCGTGCCCAACGTGGAAGTACTGAGGATAGGGACAAGGCTTCCGGTGGTCCTGCCCATGGCAATCACTGACAAACTTTGCAGGATGCTCAAAAAATACCGGCCCATCTGGATCAACACCCACTTCAACCATCCGGCGGAAATCACCAAAGAGGCACAGAGGGCCTGTGAACGGCTCCAGATGTCAGGAATCCCTTTGTCAAATCAAAGTGTGCTGCTCAAGGGCGTCAACGATGACTTCAAGACCATTAAAAACCTGTGTTGCAATTTGCAAAAAATAATGGTCAGGCCCTATTATCTTTTTCATTGCGATTTTGTAAAGGGCACAGACCACTTCAGGACAGACATCAGAAAAGGTATTGATATTATGGAAAAAATGTGGGGAGATACAGGCGGCATGTGTATCCCCAGATATGTTGTTGACCTGCCTGGAGGCATGGGAAAGGCAAGGGTTATGCCTTCGGATTTAGAAAGGCTGGACCAGGATGTTGCCACTTTCAAAACATTTGAAGGAAGGGTGATAAAACTACACCTTTCATAACAAGAAATGCCGGCATTACCTAAATATATTGACAACTACTTGTTTTTTAAGAAATCTTTGCTATGATTTCTTCTAATATGTTCAAGTCTGGGAGGGAGGACCAATGAACAGGATACCAGGGAGTGGATGGGCAGCGATCCTATTATGTCTATTGTTTCTCATTGTTCCAGGCTGTTGTGACAAGGAAAGAAAGCTGCCTCAATACAGCCTGAAGGACATCCCGATCTTTGATCTTTCCACATCCTATTCAAACTATGAATGGGAAAATGACCTTAAATATCTTTATCAACCACTTCCAAAGCCCCTAAAAGATGCACGTATCATAGTAAACAAGAAGAAAAGAATACTGTATCTCTTCTCAGGGGAAACACTCATGCGCATATATCCGGTGAATCTTGGTCCCGATCCCCTGAGAGACAAGATCAAACAGGGAGATGGACGCACACCTGAAGGCAGATTTTTCATCTGCAACAAGAACCCAAGAAGCAAATATTACAAGGCGCTCGGTATCAGTTATCCATCCAGGGAGGATGCACTGCGGGGCCTGAAACAGGGTCTCATAACAAAACAGCAGTACAAGGAAATCATTTCCGCCATTGATCACGGCAGAAAGCCCCCCTGGTTTACAAGGCTTGGAGGGGCGGTCTGCATCCATGGTGGCGGGATCGGATGGGACTGGACCAGGGGATGTATTGCCCTTAGAAACCCGGATGTGAATGAACTTTTCCAGGTGGTTTCAGTAGGAACCCCGGTAACCATTATTAGCGGTCTGCCTGAAAGGGAGGTTGGTCACGGTTCGATGCTTACCAGCATCAGTGATGGACGTGGACATAGGTCCCTGGATTAGAGGGCCTTGCCTTTTCCCATCCAGAGCCCTTCACCCTGGGAGTGGTCCAGCCGAACAGCCACCACGCATCTCTTGGAGCAATATTTACACAACCATGTGACTGTTTTATGCCAAAATTATCGTGCCAGTATGCGCCATGAATGGCATAGCCCTGATGAAAATACATGTGGTACGGCACGTCTTCCAGGAAATAGTAGTCTTTTCCCTTTTCGCCACCCCCCATCTTGGCCATTCTAACCTTCCCCCATATGCGAAACAGCCCAGCGGGAGTCTCAAACTGGGGAAGACCTGAAGATACAAGGGTTGCATAGACAAGCTGGTCGCCATCCATGGCCACCAGCACCTGTTCATACAGGTTGATATCTATCCATTTTACTCCAGGCGGTATCCCTGCTGGCCTTTCAGGCCTTGTTATACGTGCCACCCTGGTGGCATCAACCCATTTCTTGTCAGCAAGCTTCAACCATGCCTTGCCATTCACCATCCTGGTTTCCAGGATACGAACCAGCACATGCTTGTCCAGATATTCCCCGTCAATATATTCCTGAATGCCGGGTTCCTTGGAGGTAACCGTGTCAAGCACCACCCAGCCAAGCCTGCCCTGGGGAATTTTGTCTTCCTGGAAATTCAAACCCTTGAATGTGGAAACAGGCCGCTTTACCAGGTATTTGGTCAAAACGTATTCACCCGGATTTATGTAATACCACCTGTTGTTTCCTGCTGTCAGGATGGCTTCAGACTGGAGAGAAACCCAGATGAACCCCCCATCCAGGAACCTTACAGGCCGCGACGCCATGATATTTCCAACTGGTGCCGGATAGACAGGCGCCGGCTGCTCAGATACCTCTGCATAATCATAGGGAAGGATATCCTTATGACGGTACCAGTTAAAATTGGTATCCTTCTTCATGAGTATAACTGTGGCATTCGCATCAGAGCCCATGCCGGGTCTTGATGTGCTTTCATTGGCATCTTGTGCCGGGATCGTAGCATTGGAACCGGAACCCAATGTATTTGCCAACCCTTTCTCGGCAGCGGAAATACCAGGGATATGGCTGGCGATTAAGAACAAGAGAAAAACAACAAAAAAAATGACAGTTTTTTTAAAGTTCAATTTTTCTACCCCTTGATAACAGCCATGGGCCTGACAAGTGCCACCTTTCTGGCAAGGCCTGCCCTATGGGTGACATCCACCACTCTTTTAACATCCTTGTATGCCTCAGGTGCTTCTTCTGCCGCCCCTCTCATGCTGGCTGTCTTTATTATAATTCCTTTACTCTTGAGAGAATTGATTACACTTTTGCCCTTCCATCTCTTGAGGGCCTGCCTTCTGCTCATACTTCTGCCAGCGCCATGACAGGCGCTGCTCCAGGCCAGGTCCTCCCCACTTCTGGTACCCGCAAGCACAAACGAACATGTACCCATTGTCCCGCCTATGAAAAGGGGCTGACCAACCTTGCGGTAGACATCAGGCAGCTCAGAGTGCCCTGGGCCAAATGCCCTGGTAGCTCCCTTTCTATGCACATACAGGGTCTTTTGTTTACCATTGACCCTGTGCCTTTCCTTCTTGCAGGTATTGTGGCTCACGTCATATATGAGCCTGCAGTCCGTGTGGGAAAGCACTCTTTTCAGCGACTTTCTAACCAGGTGCATGAGTACCTGCCTGTTTGCCAATGCACAGTTCACGCCACAGGCCATGGCCATGTAATAATCCTTTCCCTCAGGGGAATTGATGGGAGCGCATACCAGCTCCCGTTCCCTTATTGGGATTTTATATTTTGCCGCCGCCTTTCCCAGAATCTGTATGTAGTCCGTTCCAATCTGGTGCCCGAGTGCCCGGGAGCCACAGTGAATGGAAATTACTACAGCCTCCTTTTCCAGCCCAAAGGCCTGTGCAGCTTCATGGTCAAAAATCTCTTCAACATACTGGATTTCAAGATAATGATTCCCTGACCCAAGGGTTCCTACCTGTTTAAGCTGCCTTTCCTTTGCCCTGTAAGAAACCCTTGCAGGATCAGCTCCTTCCAGTCGTCCTTGTTCTTCTATGAACTGAAGATCCTCTGGCTCGCCGTATCCCCTTTCAACAGCCCAGACAGCACCACCTCTTAATACATCATCCAACTCTTCCATGGAGAGCCTGAGTTTGCCAGTAGAGCCGACTCCTGCGGGAATCTCACTGAAAAGTTCCTGAATGAGCTGGTCCAGGTACGGCAGAATTTCCTTGCGGTCTATGCCAAGGGCCATGCTCCTGACTCCACAGGAAATATCATACCCGACTCCGCCTACTGAGATGACACCGCCCTCGCCTGGATCAAAGGCAGCGACTCCTCCAATGGGAAAACCGTATCCCCAATGGGCATCAGGCATGGCCATGGCAGCCTTTACTATGCCTGGAAGCGATGCCACGTTGCTGAGCTGTTCCACCACCTTGGAATCCATATCACGAAGGAGATGGCTGTCAGCAAAGATATAGGCTGGCACCCGCATGGCACCAGTCCTTGGTATCTCGTAAATACAGTCTTCTATTTTTCTGGGTTGGCCAGCATTCATCTCTAGACGTCCACTACGCACTGGGCCACATAGAACCCATTGCTTTTTTCTACAATGGCCTTGGTGAAGGTAGCGCCCTTGACTTCTATGCCCCTACTGATATTGCCCTGGTCCCACCTTTGCCCCTTTGCAGTGCCTTTAAGACTAACATTATTTATTTGCACAGTAAATTCCCTGAAGACCATTTCCCTGATGTCTGCAACACCAATGAGCTCGTTTAACCAGGCCACAAAAAGACCGGTTAGGTCGTAAGAAGAGCAGGACACGGGTACGGTTTCCCGGGGTATTACCTCACTGAGATCCTCCACCATAATGGAAAAAAGAGCCTTTGCACCATTCTCAAATGCCTCTTCAACAGTGAGGCCGATACCCCTGACCCCGATGTCAGCCACGTGGTCAAAGGTCTCCCATCCGGCACCTCTTAGTTTTTCCATCCCCTCTTGCCCCATTCGATCCAGCCCCAAGTGGAAAGACCTGTAAATACAAGAAATAATGCGGCCTGGGCATATATCCCGTGATACACATTCACTGCAATCCAGCCGATGTTGGCAACCGTGTAGATTGCAAAACTTGACCTTCGTTTCTTGATGTTTAACACTGCAGCGATAATACTGACCATTGTCAATATCCATGGCAGAAAATGGGTCATTATGAAATCCAGGGAAAAGGGGTTCACTTGAGATGCTTCAACATTTCCTTGAACTCTGGAGTATCCGCCCTTTTCAACAGCTGATATACTATTGTTTCTGTACTGGCGCAAAAAATGCCATTGACATTCATGAGAGAAATTGCAGCTGCCTGGTTTTCCTGGACACGGGAAGATATCGCATCTGTTGCCACCCAGACCCTGAATCTGTTGTTCATGGCTGCTACTGCCGTCTGAAAGACACAAATATGGGCTTCAACACCAGTAAGTATTAACGTATCCACACAGCCGGGAATTTCACCCAGTATCTTTTGGAAGGACTGGTTTGAAAAACAGTTAAATTCCATCTTGTCAAATGTCCAGGCATTTTCCAGCAATGCTGAAATCTCGTCTACAATTGGCCCCAGACCCTTCTTATACTGGGTACTGGCCACAACCGGTACCCTTAGAACACGTGCACAGTTGAGCAGTAAACAGGTATTTTTGACCACGGTTTCAGCCATTGCTACCGCCTTCATCAGGCGCACTTGCGGATCTATAACCATGATACATGAACGCGACGCCTCTATTGACTGGAGCTTCATACTCGCCTCCTTTTTACTGAAAAAAAAAGCGCCAGGTTTTTTGCCCGGCGCTTTTGAACCTGGTTAAAGCCAGGAGATTTTTAGTGGTCTACTGCTGCACCAGCTCCCCTGGGTGTACGTATTGACTGAACCAGCTCCTGGATCTCCTTTGGAGGAGCCTTGGTCATGCTGGATACCAGGATAGTGACGATGAAATTCAGCACCATTCCCACAGTACCGATTCCTTCTGCACTGATACCCATGAACCATGCAGTTCCTCCCAGGAACTTTATGTTGATGATATAGACTGCAGTAAAGATGATACCTGCCAGCATACCACAGATGGCCCCTTCCCTGTTGGTCCTGGCAGAAAAGATACCAAGAACAATGATGGGGAAGAATGAAGAAGCTGCCAAACCGAAGGCAAAGGCAACCACCTGGGCCACAAAACCGGGAGGATTGATTCCAAAATAACCTGCAACACAAACGGCAAGACCGATCATAATACGTCCCACCATGAGACGCTGCTTCTCTGTGGCCTTCCTGTTTATCATCCTGTAATAGAGATCATGTGCGATGGATGACGCAATGACCAGGAGAAGGCCCGACGCCGTGGACAGCGCTGCTGCAAGTCCTCCTGCTGCCACAAGGGCAATTACCCACGCCGGGAGATTTGCAATTTCAGGGTTGGCCAGGACCATGATATCCCTGTCAACATAAAGCTCATTGGCATTTTCGGTAATGGGATTCTTTACCAGTTTCTGACCCAAGGGCCCGGTCTTTCCGGAAAACTTTGGTTTGCCCTTGAAGGGCTTGCCAGCCCGGTACTGGATAATGCCGTCATTGTTCTTGTCAACCCAGGCAATGAGGCCTGTCTTTTCCCAGTTCTTGAACCAGGAGGGCGCCTCTGCGTAGGGCTTGTTGTTGATGGTATCTATCATGTTGTAACGGGCAAATGCTGCAACTGCCGGGGCTGTTGTGTAGAGAATGGCGATGAAGAGCAGGGCGTAACCTGCGCTGAGCCTGGCAGCACGCACGCTTGGAACCGTATAGAACCGAATGATGACGTGGGGCAGTCCTGCAGTTCCAACCATCAGGGCAAAGGTGATGCAGAACACGTCAAGCATGGATTTTGCCCCTGGTTGGGTATACGCCGTAAAGCCCAGATCATGGTTCAGCTTGTCAAGGGTGTCAAGCAGGAACTGACCTGCATACTGCCCTTCCTGAATGTGGCTTCCAAAACCGATTTGGGGAATTGGAGTACCTGTGATCTTCATGGAAATAAATACTGCAGGAATAATATATGCAATAATCAGAACCGAGTACTGCGCCACCTGTGTCCAGGTGATTCCCTTCATTCCGCCAAGACCTGCGTAGAAAAACACAATGGCCATACCTATAAGGACACCGGTGTTTACCGGGACCTCCAGAAAGCGGCTGAACACGATTCCGACACCCCTCATCTGACCACAAACATAGGTGAGGGAAACAAAGATGGCACAAATAAGTGCAACTACCCTTGCTATGTCTGAATAGTAGCGGTCACCCACAAAGTCTGGCACAGTGTATTTTCCAAACTTCCTCAGGTAAGGGGCAAGAAGCAGGGCCAAGAGCACATAGCCTCCAGTCCATCCCATGAGGTAAATGGAACCGGTATATCCCAGGAACGAGATGAGACCTGCCATGGAAATAAATGAGGCAGCACTCATCCAGTCTGCAGCTGTTGCCATACCGTTGGCAAGGGGTGGAACGCCTCCGCCGGCAACATAGAAACCCTTTGTATCGCGGACGCGGGATATCCATGCAATAAAAATATAGAGACCGAAGGTGACGCCCACCATTATATAAGTCCAGGTTAATATAGACATGGTTTTAAACTCCTCTCCGAAATTTTTTCCGGCAACGACTTTTGCGGAAGAAAGTCCCTGCCTTCTTTTTTAAAACACAGCGAAAAAATTAAAAAAACACCACCAGATAATTGCGGCCAATCTACTCGTGTACGTCGTATTCTTTGTCAAGTTTCTGCATATAGAAGTAATATACGAAGATCAGACATACAAAGACATAGATGGCTCCCTGTTGGGCAAACCAGAAGCCAAGCGGGAAACCACCGATCCTTGTCGCATTAAGGGCATCCACGAAAATGATGCCGCAGCCATAGGACACCACGGCCCAGATGACCAGAAGAACTGACATGAATGTCACGTTCTTGCTCCAGTATTCCTTTAAATTCTTCTCCATTTTTACCTCCCGGGTTTATAATGAAATTAGTTGTAAAAATACCTGTGGTACAGGAAATGTCAATACAACTTTTTTGCACAAGCTCTATTTTATGAATGCCGATTCATTTCTTAGTTCTGGACAAAGGAATTATCATGAGAGAAGAAAGATTCACTTTAGCCACCTTTAACACTAACGGAATAAGGGCCAGACTGCATATAATCCTGCCATGGCTGGCAGAAAACAACGTGGACTGCCTGTGCATCCAGGAGACCAAGGTACAGGACAAGGATTTCCCTGAAGAGCCTTTCAGGGAAGCGGGATTTAGGGTTATCTACAAGGGCCAGAAGGCATATAACGGTGTAGCTGTAGTCAGCCCTCATGAAATGGAAAACGTACAATTTGGCTTTGATGACGGGGTAGACCAACCAGACGACCATGCCCGGCTCATCCGTTGCACCATACAGGGAATAGGCATAATCAATACCTACGTACCCCAGGGAAGGGCCCTGGATCACCCCAATTTCCAGAAAAAACTTGACTGGTTTGCCAGACTCAGGGAGCTTTTTGAGAAACACTATAAAAAATCAGACAGACTTATCTGGTGCGGAGACATGAATGTGGCACCAGAGCCTATAGACGTATACGCACCTGAAAAAAAGCTGAACCACGTGTGTTTTCACGAGACGGCAAGGAAGGCGTTTAAAGAATGCCGGGGTTGGGGCTTTTCTGACTGCTTCAGGGTTCTCCATCCGGGAGAACCAGACCAATACACCTTCTACGATTACAGGATACCCAAGGCAGTTGAAAGAAAACTGGGCTGGAGAATCGACCACATCATGGCCACGAGGCTATTGTGCAAAGGCATCCAGGACTGCTCCATAGACCTTGAGCCTCGAAAAAGGCAAAAGCCTTCAGATCATACCTTTCTCATGGCGGATTTCCTGATTTAATCAGGTGAGTGTCCATCCATAAACGGCCCTTTTGTCTGATGACTGTGTTGCTCGTCGACGAAAAATGCTCATGCACGCCCAGTACACTGCGCTTTTTCGTGTGCTTGCGCCTTGCCCTTGAACAAAATTGCCTATTTCTGAATGGACACTGGTTAGTGGGACCATTCCCTG
>QOAL01000068.1 GCA_003978135.1 Thermodesulfatator sp. | reverse complement strand
GGCAAAACCCAGGGCCCTGGCCAGGACAAACCACCTGATGCTGCTCAACACCTGTGAGATCAGGTAGAGGACAAAGGCTGAAAGCCAGACTGTTGGCGCAATGGTCCTAAACGAAGCAAGGATCTTTCCCGGGTCCACCCTGTGGAGTAGCCAGAACAGAAGGCCCAGGCTTACTATGACCCTCAGGAAGAGTTTGACAAGACGCCTGGCTCTGGCGTTCATTCAATGATTTCCCTTATGGAATAAATATGTTTCCCGCTTGCCTCATAATAGGTGCGTATGATGAGTTCTGCCAGAAGACCTATGCCAGCCAGTACCAGACCGGATATCACCAGGAGCACACCCAGTATAAGCAGGGGCCTGTTACCGATGTCCTGCCCTGCAAAAAGCTTTAGAATCGTCAGGTAGAACTCGATAATAATGCCAGCGGCCAGCATGAGCCCGCCAGTCAGACCAAAAAACTGAAGTGGACGTGTGGCGAACTTTTGAAAAAAAAGCATGAGCAGGAGGTCGAGCATTACCCTGTAGGTTCTTCCAATGCCGTATTTGCTTTTGCCCCGTTTCCTGGGATGGTGCCTGACAACCACTTCAGCGTACCTGGCTCCCTGGAGACTGGCAAGCACAGGAATAAATCTGTGCAGCTCACCGTACAGGAGCAGGTTCTTTGCCACCTCTCTTTTGTAGGCCTTTAGCGAACAACCGTAATCGTGCAGTTTTATCCCTGTGGTCTTTCCGATAAGCCAGTTAGCGATCCTTGACGGGAGGGTTCTGGACAAAAAGGCGTCTTTCCTGTCCTTGCGCCAGCCGCTTACTATATCGTATCCCTCCTCAAGCTTTTCAATGAGTACTGGAATATCTGCCGGATCGTTCTGGAGATCTCCGTCCATGGAAACTACCACTTCTCCCCTGGCAAGATCAAATCCTGCAGTCATGGCAGCGCTTTGACCAAAATTTCTCCTGAAGATCACGGCCCTGAGCTCTGGATATCTGGCCTTCAAACCTTTCAAGACCCTGGCAGAATCATCCGTGCTGCCATCGTCAATCACAATGACTTCAAAGGCTGACTCCAGATTCCTCAAACTGGAACATACCTGAGCAAGCAGCTCTGAAAGATTTTCCGCTTCATTGAAAACCGGTATAATTACAGAAACATAAGGCTGCTGTTCCTGGGATTTGGCACCATCTTTATTCATTTTCAGTTCACAAATACCGGGCCATAAAACCCGAAATCAGACAGGGTACGCCCTGCCCCCTCTACTACCGTGGTAAGAGGAGAATCAGAATGCCTTATCTTCATCTTCAAAGTGTCCGACATAAGGCTTGGCAGCCCCCGCAAGAGACTGCCTCCTCCTGTGAGCAAGATACCTTGTGCCCTGACTTCCCTTTCAAGCTCCGGGGAAAGACTGCGGACACAGTCCTGAACTGCTTCCAGCACATGCCTGACCACCGGCGCAAGGGCCTTTTGTACCTGGGAACCGGTCAGCCTTAGAGAGGATGGAATCTGTTTTGCAACATCTTGCCCTGCTATTTCAATAGAATCATTAAGTACATAATCTGAACCAGGGGCAGAACCTATCTGCCACTTGATCTTTTCCGCTGTATTGGGACCAATTTTCAGGCCGAACTCCTCCAGGATGAATTTCATAATGGCCCTGTCCATCTCATCTCCTGCTATTTTGCGGGATCGGCAAAACAGGTATGCCATTTCTGCAATCACAGCCACCTCGGTGGTACCTCCACCTATGTCAACCACCATTACAGGCCTTTTTTCAGATACATCCAGCCCCGCCCCGATTGCAGCTGCCATGACCTCTTCCAACAGATAGATCTTTGTGAATTCAACGTCCCTGGCAGCCTCCAGCAGGCTTCTTTTCTCCACCTGGGTAAGCTGTGAAGGTATGCAAATAACGATTCTCGAAGAAAAAACGGATCTCTTGCGCCTGGCAGATTCTATAATGGCGCGAAGAAACAGCCCTGCTGCCTGAAAATCTTCTATGACTCCATTCCTGAGAGGACGTATTACCCTGATCCTGGGCGGAGTCTTCCCAAGAAATGCCTTGGCATCTTCACCGAGGGAGACGACATTTCCTTCCAGATCAAGGGCTATGACAGTAGGCTTGTTTAGCACGACTCCCTGGCCGTCTAAAAAAAGGAGTGTATTGGCAGTGCCAAGATCCAAGGCAACATCCTGCCTGATAAACTGCTTGAGTGCTGCTAATGCCACGGCAAACGACCTTTCAAAAGAAACTCGAGCACCTTCAAGATATCTCCAGGCCAAGAAGATGTATCCGCATCCCCTGAAAACACGAAACAGTAATTGACATCCAGGGTATCTTCGCCTTCATTCCCACAGAATACGCCCGCCACTACCGGACCGAACATGAATGGTTCATCAGGCACCAAAAGGCTGCCCTTTCTTGGCTGGGCACTGTCTCTTTCCAGCAAAATGCTTGATTCATGCCTTGCAACCCATCCGGCAATGCCTTGGCCAAGAGGCACCTTCTCACCTTGAAATTTCATTGCAACATGGCTGGCATCACCCTTTTGCACGATATCTTCTATCACAACAAAGGATGTACCTACAAGGTGACGAGCCGCTATTGCCACTTCAAAGCCAAGAAGCTCGGCCAGACTTTCCAGGGCTGTCCGCCTGTCCTCATGGGATGTCATTTGCCATTTCAAGATACTGGAATAGAAGCGCGCCTGCAGGGAACCCTTTTCTGCAACCATGAAGTTATAGGCAGTCCTTGCCAGGGATTCCAGAATCCTTTCGTGTTTCTGGGCAAAGGCGAATCTCGATCTGCTGTCCACGCAGAGAACACCGGCCATTTCCGGAAGAGGTACGGCCAGGAATGACTTGAGACCGACATCTGTGCTGTAAAAGCCCAGGGTCCGGCTGTCCCGGTTGAATCTTGGCACCTGAAGTGCGCGCTGATTTTTCATCACCCAGCTCACAAACCCGTGCCCCTCCTCAATTACTGCCCGGGGAACAATATTGTCACTTAGGGAATGGTACTGGTTCAAACAAAGCCGGCGGGTTTCAGGCTCGTAAACAAACAGCGCAGCGGTAAAGGCATCCAGGCAATCTGCAACAGTGCCCATGAAATTATTCAGGAACTGCCTTGGCAATGGCTGGCTCATAAGGTGGAGTAAGTATTCCCTTTTCTGTTATGATGGCGGTAACATACCTCCAGGGGGTAATGTCAAAAACCGGGTTTGCAGCACCGGCACCCTCAGGTGCCACCCGACGGCCTGCAATCTCCATAACCTCCTCTGGATTCCTCTCCTCAATAGGTATCTCTTTGCCTGATGGCGTTGTAACATCAAGGGTGGATACGGGAGCTGCCACATAGAAAGGAATACTGTTTTCCTTGGCCAGAACAGCAACATTGTATGTTCCTATCTTGTTGGCAACATCTCCATTGGCAGCAATTCTGTCTGCACCGACCACCACGGCTGTAACGCGACCGGTTCTCATGAGAAGGCCCGAGGCGTTGTCAACGTTCAGGACCACTGAAATCCCGTCCTGCAATAGCTCCCAGCACGTAAGCCTTGCCCCCTGGAGCCAGGGCCTGGTTTCATCGGCATAGACGGTTACCCTTCTGCCCAGGCTTACCGCCCCTCTGGCAACACCGAGGGCTGTTCCATAGCCACCTGTGGCAAGGGCTCCAGCATTACAGTGGGTCAGAAGTCCAACTGTTTCAGGAAGCAGTTCACCGCCAAGACGGCCTATTTCAATATTGGCCCTAACGTCTTCTTCCCAGATGGCAAGGGCCTCCTGCTCTGCTATTTCCAGCAGATTGGTGCCTGCCCTGGCTACGGCGGCCTGCATTCTGTCAACAGCCCAGCGAAGATTCACTGCGGTGGGACGTGCCTGCTTAAGATATTTGCCAGCAGAAAAGAAATAATCCAGCATGTCATGCCTGCCATGCCCTTCCTTGAGTGCCAACACCATGCCAAAGGCTGCTGTTATGCCTATTGCCGGGGCCCCTCTGACCACCATGTCCCTGATTGCATAAAAAACGTCTTTGTGGGTTTTGCAGGGAAGCCAGATTTCACTTTCAGGAAGGACTCTCTGGTCCAGGAGATAATAGACTCCGCTTTCCCACTTCATGGGGCAGACCTTGCTCCCTGCCTTGCTCAAAATCCCTGATATACTTGCCATGTCAGCTGTCCAGGATCTTTCTCAGAATTTCATTTACGGTCTTGGGATTGGCCTTGCCCTTTGTCTCCCGCATGACCTGGCCAACAAAAAATCCGAACACCTTTTTCTTACCGGAACGGTATTTTTTCACCTCGGCGGGATTCTCACCAAGTATCTTTTTCACTATTTCCTGGAGCTCTCCTTCATCACTGACCTGGGCAAGCCCCTGTTTCTCGACAATGGCGGCGGGAGATCCACCATTTTGAAAAATCTGTTCGAGGACCTTCTTGGCTATCTTGTCACTGATAACACCCTTTTCCACCAGGCCGAGAAGTTCTGCCATGGATGCAGGGGTAACAAGGCACTGGCGGATCTCTGTTTCCTGCTGCTTCAAGAGTTTTAAAAGTTCTACCATCATCCAGTTGCTCACCTTCTTGGCCTTTGGGTAAATGGAGACACACTCCTCGAAATAATCTGCCAGGTCAGGACTGGACGTCAAAATTGTGGCATCGTATTCAGGCAGGCTGTATTGGGTCACAAACCTTTCCCTCTTCACATCTGGAAGTTCCGGCATGGAGTCCCTGACGCTCTCAAGCCAGTCATCATCCACACTTATGGGCACAAGGTCTGGATCCGGGAAGTAGCGGTAATCGTGCGCCTCTTCCTTGCCGCGCATGGAGTGAGTTACGCCCCTTGAAACGTCATAAAGCCTGGTCTCCTGAATCACCTTGCCTCCATCCAGCAGGAGCGCGCTCTGCCTCCTGATTTCATATTCAAGAGCCTTCTGGACATGCTTGAAGGAATTCATATTCTTGAGCTCGCTCTTGGTGCCAAGACCTTCTTCTCCCCTGGCCCTGAGGCTTATATTTGCATCACACCGCAGGCTTCCTTCCTCCATATTTCCGTCGCTGATCTTAAGGTATCTCACGAGCTGCCTGATCTTTTTCAAATAGGCCGAAGCCTCTTCCGGAAACCGGATATCAGGCTCACTTACAATTTCTATCAGGGGTGTGCCAGTACGGTTAAGATCCACAAAGCTCACAGGCCTGCTTTCATCATGAATGAGCTTTCCCGCATCATCCTCCATGTGTATGCGGTTTATCCTTATGTGCCTTTTGCCCTTCTGTGTCTCTATATCCACCCAGCCATGTTCAGCCAGGGGAAGTTCATACTGGGATATCTGGTAACCCTTGGGAAGATCGGGGTAAAAATAGTGTTTACGAGCAAACATATTTGTTGTGTTTATTTCACAGTTGGTGGCTATTGCCATCTTCATGGCATATTCCACTGCCTTCCTGTTAAGGACAGGCAGAACCCCAGGCATGCCCAGACAAACCGGGCAGGTATGTGTATTTGGGGGTGCTCCGAATTCAGTGGAGCAGGAACAAAATATCTTGCTTCTGGTCTTTAGCTGGACATGTACTTCAAGACCTATAACTGCCTCAAATTCCATTTTGAAAACTCCTGGAGTTATGCTGTTCTGGGCTGAAAAAAACCCATTGGAAGCTACCATGTTTGTTTCTGCCAGGCAACCGGACATAGTACAGGTAACAGCCCTACAGAGACAGAGCCTCCCTGAATTGAATACAAATTTTCCAACATGCTGAAAATCCGTCCCGGGCAAAAGACCATTTAAAGGGGGGCTAAAAAAGCCTTACGCCCTTGAGAAATCTGCCAGGACAGTTCGAGAGGAACCTGATTCCAGTATATCACGAAGGCTCATAATAAAAGAGCCCGCAACAGCACATTCGAGCCCAAAGGGAAGATAGCCTGAATAACCCAGTACAGGCATCTCAAACACCTTTAATTGGCTGACAAAGGGTATGCAATAAATCCATTTTGCATAGCTGTAGTAATTCCACATCTCCCAGAAAAAACCGCACAACAGGCTGCTGAAGGCAAGCCGGCAGATACCTGTCCAGGAACCAGACCTTAAATTATAAAAGACCGTTGGCAGTCCCAGGAGCGAGTTAAGGCATGTTACTATTATTAATGGAGCAAGCCATAGAAGCGGAAACAGAAGATCAGGAAATATTCCTATTGAGAAAAGGCCGCCGCAGGAAAATATTAAAAAAATTCCAGCGAATAACCGGGGCCTGTTTATTGTAAAAGAAAAAAAATTTTCATAGGCCGCATCAAACCTTTTCCATGACTTAAGCAGATGGTTCATTGAAAGAACAGCTGGCAGTACAGTGGAAAATGACACGCTGGCAGTCAAAACATAATTGAGGGAAGAAAAATCCTCTATCCCTACATAATACCAATTCTGAACGAAACGGTTGAGATATTCAAAATACCACCAGAACAAGCTGCTGGCCGGGAAAAGGAGCAGAAATTTGCCAGGCGTTTTTGTCAGAAGACTCGAACCATTACGCCACATGGCAGCCGCATTAACCAGGATGACAAAGCTGAACCAAAGGGGGATGAAAGTATAGGGCTGCAGGGGTTGAAACCAGTGGAATCGGGTCCATGCAAGGATCCACGAAGCAATACAGGAAAACAGGGCCAGCCAGCCCCACCAGGGAAAGTGCTTCCCGGAATTTACCTGATTTTCAGATACGGGAACGGCCACAAGGAATCTTTTCACCAGTGGCCAAAGCACAACCGCAAGAGCCAAGAGGAGAATGGTAAAAACAAACCAGGATTCTCCGGCATGTTCCACGTACATGGTGACAGGCGGGAATTCCAGATAACGATCCACTGAGCCGGTATGTAAATAGATGCCCAAGGCTGGCAGGGCAACAAGAATTAATGATGAAAAGATGAATACAAATAGGATTCTCATCTTGAAAGGTATTTATCGATCAGGGTAGATTGACCAAATAATAATCCAGATTATGCAGATGGCAAATTTTGCGCAATTACAAGGAAGTTGGTGAAAAGACTCATCCTGTAATTGTTAATGCATAAGAGGCAGGATATAACCTGCAGGCCACTTGCAGGGAAATTTCAGGGATTGTGACATTCACTGACAAAAATCAAAAGGGAAAGGGACTAATCCATGCACCATCACATTCTTTCTAACAGATTCTTCAAAGAGGCTGAAGAGTATATACCCGGCGGAGTAAACAGCCCTGTCAGGGCATGTAAATCCGTCGGCTGTGATCCTGTTTTCATTGAAAAAGGAGAGGAATGCTATCTGTATGACGCAGATGGCAATTCCTATGTGGACTACGTCTGTTCCTGGGGTCCAATGATACTGGGCCACTGCCATCCCCACGTTGTTTCTGCTGTCTCTGAGGCCCTTTTGCAGGGTACTAGTTTTGGAGCACCGACCTGGCGCGAGGTGGAGCTGGCCAAAAAGATAGTGGACCTGGTTCCGTCCATAGAAAAAGTACGTCTGGTAAATTCTGGTACTGAGGCTACCATGAGTGCCATCCGCCTGGCCCGTGGATTTACAAAGAGAAAAAAAATCCTCAAATTTGATGGCTGCTATCACGGCCATGCCGATTCCTTTCTGGTTAAAGCTGGTTCAGGAGTTGCCACACTGGGCATTCCCGGAAGCCCTGGCGTCCCGGAAGAAATTGTGGCCAATACCATTTCCATTCCCTTTAATGATCCAGAGGCATTACAGGGCACCATAGAAAAGGAGGGTGAAAATATTGCCGCGGTTATCATGGAGCCTGTACCTGCCAACATGGGAGTTGTCTTGCCCCGAAAAGGATACCTGGAATTTGTTCGTGATATAACCAGCAAAAACGATATCCTGCTTATTTTTGACGAAGTCATTACAGGATTCAGAATTAGCCTGGGCGGTGCCCAGGAGTATTTCGATATTTCTCCTGACCTGACCTGCCTTGGTAAAATAATCGGTGGAGGCCTTCCTGGGGGGGCCTATGGGGGCAAAGCCCAGATCATGGAAGAAATAGCTCCATCAGGTCCAGTTTACCAGGCAGGAACCTTGTCAGGTAATCCATTGGCAACAGCCGCAGGCATTGCCACACTGGAGATCCTGGAAAGGCCGGGTACCTATGACAATCTTAGAGAAAAGGCAGATTATCTGGCCCAAGGCCTGACAAAGCTGGCTGACAGATATGAGGTTCCATGCGTAAATCAAAGAATTGCCTCAATGATGACCACATTTTTCGGGCAAACCGAACCTGTAATGAATTTTCAGGATGCCATGAAATCTGATACTAAAATGTATGGCAAATTCTACAGGAATATGCTTGATCAGGGCGTCTGGCTTGCACCTTCCCAGTTTGAGGCCGCATTTACCAGTCTTGCATTGAACTGGGATGCCGTGGATTTTACCCTGGAGGCTGCTGAATCAGCATTCAGCCGGTTGAAGAACAGCTGACTATTTGCTATTGACACCTCACGAGCCTTATGATAAAAACTGGTTCTCAAGTATAGGTCCTCGAAGAGGTGTGTTTTCACCAGAAAATGAGGATTGATTCAGTCAGTCAAAGGGAGCAGCGAATTACCTGCAACTGGCTGATAATAGGCTTTAAAAATTTTAAAGGGGATAGGGAATTCAGGGAAAAGTATCCTTATAATTAATCAGAAGAATTTATGACGCACCGGTTTGCCCGGGACCGTCCCTTTTCTGAAAAGGATAACCTGATGAGTTTTAACTAATCTAATGGAGGAGGCATTGCAGCCATGGAACATCCTTTACTATTTTTACCCATTATTCTAAATGCTCTCGGGCTCCCGGCCTATGGCGTCCCTGGCCAAGGCGGACCCCTGAGCCAGATCCTGGCGCCGCACATGCAGTACAGCTACCTGGCCATGATTATATGCATTCTCATTGCAAAGGCGGCTACCAGTAATATCCAGATGGTACCCAAGGGCATGCAGAACGTCATGGAAATGTATGTGGAAGGCCTGGAAGACTTTGTAACAGAGCAGGTTGGCAGCAAAGACCGGGCGCTGATAATCTACCCTATGGTCGCTACCTTCGGCTTTCTGATTTTTATATCAAATTACATGGGACTTATTCCTGGCTTCATGTCACCCACAGCGAACCTCAATGTAACCCTGGGCTGTACCCTCATAGCAATAGTTACCTATCACGCACTTGGTATCAGGTTCCATGGAGTCAAATACATCAAGCATTTTATGGGCCCCATCAAGGTCATGGCGCCATTTTTTCTTGTGGTTGAAACATTCAGCCATGCCGGTCGTATCGCATCACTTTCCATTCGTCTTTTCGGAAACATGATGTCCAAGGAAATGCTTTTGGGGCTCTTGTTCACCATGGCAGGACCATATCTGGCACCACTGCCAATTATGCTCCTGGGTGTATTAGTTTGTTTGCTGCAGGCCTTTATCTTCGTAGTCCTGCCTGTAACATATTGTGCAGAGGCAATGGGCGAAGCACATTAAAAATTTAGGATAAACTATAAAAAGGAGGAGTTTGATGAAAAGGAAAAGCTTAATTATTTCAGGACTTAGTCTTCTGTTCGTACTGGCAATGAGCGCTGTAGCGCTTGCCGCTGGAGAGGGAGGAGCTGATGCTAATACATCAATGATCATGGCAGCTGCACTCGTGGCTGCAGGTCTTGCCGTAGGCGGCGCAGGCGGTGGCTGCGGTGCTGGAATGGGACAGTGTGCACGCGGTCTTCTGGAAAGTACAGCAAGGAATCCTGAGCTTGCAGGTAAACTGACAGTTTCCATGTTCATTACCTTTGCTCTTATTGAAACATTCACCATTTACGCACTTGTTATCGGCCTGATTGCTCTTTACGCAAATCCGTTTCTTGGATAGAAAGACAAACAATGCAGCTGCTTCCCCCAAAGGAAGCAGCTGTTTCAACAAACCAAAGATTCAGCGGTGGATAGAATCACCGCTTTTTTTATTCCCTGATGGATCCTGAAACCAAACAACATCTCCACCATCTTCTCAGACAACTCAGCCGTGTCTCCTATATGGCTTCGGCCATGGTATTTTCCACATTTGCAGGAGTCTGGTTCGGATACTGGCTGGACAAGGATGTATTCCACGGCAAGACACATCCCTGGATGACCATAATCTTTTTTCTTTTCGGGCTTGCAGGGGGTATCAGGAACCTTTATGTATTAGGCGGAAGAATGAGAAGAGATGAAGAAAGACGTTCACAGGAAAAGCAGAAGAAATCTGAATAAATGTTGATCTGGCAGGGAGACATAGACAAAGGCATGGGCAAGCGCTTCATGCTGGCCTGTTGGGCAATGCTGGCAGCAGAAGTTGCTGTGGCAAACATCTGGTGGACTCCTGAAGGTGTTAAGGGGATACTCCTTGGAGGGATCATAGCCAACCTGAATATCATCGGCACCTTCAGGGATACCAACAGGATTGTCAAATTCAGAACATCCATCGTTTATTATATAGGTGTTCTAACCAGGCTGGTGCTTACAGGCGTGGTTATCGTAACCTTCATAAAAAAATTTCCAGGCTCGTTTTCATTTCTCGGAATCTTTATCGGCCTTTCCGTTGTGCCCCTGGCCTTTTTTATTCTGGTTTTTCAGGCGATTCTAACAAGGCGTAGGATCGAAGACCGCAAGGACCTGAAGGCGGAAGAAAAAGATTAATCTCTACTTCCTGGGAACCCTCATTGTTTGTTCCCAATAGTTGGTTATCTTGGTTGTTGCCTGGTTGTCCTCATGGCTTGGGGACTTTTGGGCCGAGCAGTTTCTTTCAAGATGCACCAACAGCCGCTGTGCGGGCTACCTACTCTTTCTGGATACATACACGGACAATCTTACAAACTTGAGTGCGGCTAAAACTGGCTTCCCCTTGGTGAAATCTTGAAAGAAGCTGTTTGTCCCTGTGCGGCCCTCATGCTCATAAGGGTAAGCATATTCCTGCTTTAGATAAGTGAGCGGGGCAAGGAGGAAATATTGCCTTTGTTGTCAATGCTCCGGGACGCCCTGAAATACGATCTTGCCGCCTTCGGTGGGGCCACTGCCCGGACCCATCTCTATAATCCATCCGCATAAATCAGCCAATCTGCCATGGTTTCCTGTAATTATGATTGAATGGCCAAAGTCGGTAAGTTCTTCAAATAGGCCCCTGAGATTTTCCCAGTCCTCTAGTCCAAGCCCTCTTGTCACATTATCAAGTATAAACAGCCCCCTTTCATTTCGCCTGTCACCGGCTATCACAGTCGCCAGTTTTAATCTCTGCCTCTCTCCGCCAGACAGGCTTGGTATCATCTGGCCAAGGGTGAGGTAGCCCAACCCTGCCCTTTCCACCGCCTCAAGCCGACGCCTGATTGCACTTATATTACGGAAAAATGTGGCCGCCTGAGTGACAGTGAGTCTAAGCACGTCACTCAGGTTCAATCCCCTATATGTTAATGACATAACCTCATTGGAAAATCTCCTTCCCAGACAGGAATCGCACAGCAACTTAAGAGGCGGTATAAAATCACTCTCCACCTTTTTAAATCCTTGCCCTCTGCACATTTCGCACCTGCCTCCCTTTTTATTAAGACTAAGGAAGCCAGGGGTAATACCCCTTGCCCGTCCTTCAGGAGTAGAGGCGAATAAACCTGCTATGTACCGGTAAATGCCAGTATAGGTCGCAATAACAGAAGAATAACTGCCCCTGGGAAGAAGGTCATCCATAAACCACACCTTGCCCTGAAACGGCTTCGGAGGTGCCTTTTGCCTGGCAGTCTCAAGACTGCGTCTTCCTCCCGGGCGCCTGCCAGATTCTGCTCCCTTCAGGGAGTTAAGAATAGACAGGGCAAGAGATGATTTTCCAGAGCCGGTAGGACCAGTAATGCCGATCACAGTCGATACTGGAAGCTCTATAAACTTCTCCTTTAGGTTATTTACAGGCACTAAAGGGATACCAACAAGCCTGAAGCGTTCATGGCTACCTGAAGCCTTCGAAGCATTTCTCTTCCTTTTGGGCCTTTGATTCGTTTGACCCAAGGAGCCTTTAGATAAAAAACCCTGTCTCAACAGTTCCCCGCCAAACTGCCCTGCCCCGGGACCAAGTTCAATTTGATAGTCAGCAAACCTTTTTACGGACTCTACATCATGCTCCACCAGCACCACGGTATTGCCCGCATCCCTCAGTGCTATAATCTCTTCCCTGATAAGGTCTTTTTCCTTGGCAGGCAGTCCAGACATTGGTTCGTCCAGAATATAAAGTACGCCTGAAAGCTCCTTGCACAAGACGCTCCCGAGCCTGAGCTTTAATTTCTCACCCGAGGACAAGTTGGGATACTCACTGTTCAGGGCCAGATATTCCAAGCCCAGATCAAGAAAGACATCCAGATGCTCCTGAAGTTCCCTGGCACTTCTTACGGCTGCTATAATTTCCGGTCGGGTGCTTCTATCGAGGGTTGTAACCAAATTTTCAAGGTACTCCTGCAGCTCTTTTAACGGCAGAGACACGACCTCTTCCAGGCTGCGACCCAGGAGCCGCCTGGCGAAATCCTTGCTGCTCCCGCATGAAAAACACCTAAGTACTTCAGAAAAAAAGATTTCTTTTACTGGCCCGGATGACTTGTCTGAAATCTCCACCTCTGCCCGGCCCTCACCAATTTCCAGGGCCTGCCTCAACGAATCAGCTATCCTGTCGCCAACTGCCCTTTTCATTATTATTCGGTCTATTACCACAGACACAGAACCAGATGGCAGATTTGAACCACTTAGCGCATCTTCGAGATAGAACGTGTCCTGGCCTATCCTGCACCTGACAAACCCGCTCCTCTGGCATTCCACCAGCTCTTTTCTCAACTGAGTCACGTCATCTCGTGCCTTACCAAGCGGGGCCATGATG
>QOAL01000204.1 GCA_003978135.1 Thermodesulfatator sp. | reverse complement strand
AAGAGATAGACATTATCGATATCATTTATGGAAGGATCGATGTCTCTTGGAACTGCGATGTCGATGAAAAAGAGAAGTTTATGACGCCGCGGCCGCATTATGCGCTTGACCATATCCTTTTTGATCACTAGTCCGGGTGCGCCAGTGGAGCTGATGACAATGTCAACTTCAACCAGCATGTCCTCCAGCTCCTCAAGGGAGACGGCCTCTCCTCCCAGGGACATTGAAAGATCAATGGCGCGTTCAAGAGTTCGATTTGCCACTACCAGCTTTTCGATACCATTGGTCTTCAGATGCTGGGCTGCCAATTCAGCCATCTCTCCAGCACCTACCAGAAGGGCCTTTTTCCCGCTTAGGTCCCCGAATATCTTCTTGGCAAGCTCAACTGCCGCATAGCTGATGGAAACCGCCTGGCTGGCAATCCGTGTTTCCGTACGGATTTTCTTGGCGGTGGAAAAGGCCTTATGCATGAGCTTGTTCAGGATAGGCCCAGCACACTTGGCTTCAGAGGCATTTCTGTACGCGTCTTTGAGCTGTCCCAGGATCTGAGGTTCACCAACCACCATTGAATCAAGGCTGGATGCTACCCTGAATACGTGGCGTGCAGCTTCCATGCCTGTGTATTCATAGGTACTCTCCTCAAAGACTGCATTGTTTAAACCGGAAAATTTCTGCCATGTACTTGCAATCTGTTGCCTGGCTTTATTGATGTCATTGGTGCCGGCAATGATTTCCACCCTGTTGCAGGTTGAAAGAAACACCACCTCAAGGCAGGCAGGAAGTTTGTTAAAAAGTTCCAGGGCAGGAGGGTCTGCTTCCCTCAGGGCAAGTTTTTCCCTCACTTCAACCGGGGCAGTCTTGTGGTTCACTCCTATCAGGAGTATGTCCATTTGGTTTATATCAGAGGGCATAGGAGTGGGCACCCGGTAGCAGATAAGTTACGCCAATAAATGTGAATAGCAGGGTTACATAGCCTATAATTGTCATGTATGCGCTTTTCCTTCCTCGCCATCCCACGGTCAAGCGCTGGTGAAGCAGTGCGGCATAAAGAAACCATGTTATAAGAGACCAGGTTTCCTTGGGGTCCCAGCTCCAGTATGAGCCCCAGGCCGATTCTGCCCACATGGAGCCGGTTATGATCCCCAGTGTCAGCAAGGGAAAACCTATTTTGAGGCATCTTTCAGACATGGTGTCCAGGGTTTCAAGGGAGGGAAGCCTGCGGAAGATGGCACCGAGTTTTTTTCTTTTAATCTGTCTTTCCTGTACGAGATACATTATGGCAATGCAAAAGGCTAGGGTCAGGAGTGCATACGATACCAGGCAAATGGTTGCGTGAACAGGCAGCCAATAGCTCTTGAGGGCTGGAGGCAAGGGCAGAACCTGTCTTGGATGCATGAGGCCTGCTGCCATCATGACGCTGATTACAGGGCTTACAAATGCCCCCAGGGCCCTAACGCTGTGTCCTGCCTGGAATAGCAGAAAGGCAAGGGTTATCGCCCAGGCAAGAAAGGAAAAGGTATCATGAAAGCTTACCAACGGGACATGGCCTTCTGATATCCATCTGAGGATTATGGCAATGGTGTGGAGGCAGAAGCCAGCTGAAAGTATATAAACGGCAATCTTCTCGACCCCGTTCCTGAGGCTGATGAGATGCACTATGAATCCTGCAGTGGCTGCCACGTAAAGGAAAAAAGTGAGCTGAAAAAAGAGTTCATCCATTCCCTGAAAATTCCTGGATTATTGACGTAGCCTTTGGCCCGCAGATATTCTCAGCCCATCTTGCCACGCTTTCCCAGTCAGAATTTTCTATCCAGACTGGAACCTGCAAATCGGCAAGGAGTGAGCATTTTTCTGCAATGGAATCGCCTTTATTTTCTGCGATAATGATGTTTCTGAGTCTTCCGAGCAGGGATACAAAAGTTCCCCATTCAGGGCCAAATTGGCGTTCAAGCCGTTTCCTCAAGGCCTTTGCAAGGGCAGGGCTCTTTCCGCCGGTGGAAACAGCAAAGCACAGCTCATTCCTTCTAACTGTAGACGGCACTATGAAACTGCATACCCTGGGTTCATCTACCACATTACAAAAGATCTGTCTTTCCTGGGATTCCTGAAAGACTGCATCCTGCACCTTTTTGTCATCAGTGGCGGCAATAACAAGCCAGGCGCCATCAAGATCTCCTGGTACGTAGTTCCTGCACCTATGATTGACAAGACCTTGCCGTATCATATCGGAAAGATTCGAAGTGGTTTCAGGACTTATGACAGTTACCCTGGCGCCAGCATCCAGCAGATTTTTTATTTTTCTCTCAGCCACCCTGCCGCCCCCAATAACTACCACGGATTTCCCCCGGATATCACAGAAAATGGGCAGGTAACTGTGATTTTGATGGGCATTTTTCATGGGTTCAAGATAATAGCAGCCTGAAATGAGTCAGGCAACAAACCTTTAAAAGAAGCCAGATTATATTAGCGTCTGTCCTCTTCCCTTTTTCGTCTGATTTCTCCTTCCCTTTTCTTCTGTTTCTGAAGGGCCTTGAGGAAGGGATTAACTCTTGCCTGATTTTTGGGGAAAATAAAATCAGGCTTGACTTGAGGTTTTATATGCCCGGGCTGGCCGTTCACTCGAGATTTGACTGGCCTGTTGCCACTGGGACCGATTGCAGGAGCGGTTAAAATAGGCGCAAGTCTGGGAGTGGCGACCCCAACTGGTTTGTCAGATTTTCTTTCCTCTTTTCTTGTAAATACCTTTAATGCTACTTCCTGGTCACCGGATACCAATATAACCCCCCGGTCATTAATGTCCTTTACCGTCCAGCCGTCCACCAAATCTCCCACAGTGACCTTTCTAAGTTCAGCCTTGTTGCGGCCCTTGGATTTAACAGGTTTAATGAATGCTGATTTGTTCTGGCCTGCAATAATTACTCCGTAGGCATGGTATTTCTGTTCCAGCTCAGAACCCTGCGTTGATACTGCACCGCCTTCAATGGCACTTTTGTCCTGCCCCCTTTTGGGGTCAAAAGGGTCTCTTTCAACTATGCTCTTGTATTTGGTTGAAACTGCCTGGCAAGAAAAAACAGGATAAAAAAACAATAAAAACATTATGCACAGGGTGAAAGCCCCAGACCTTTTGCCAGGTTCCTGGTATCTCATCCAGGGATGAGCCTTCATATGTCATCATCCTCGTCATCCTGGGATTCAATTGCCGGGGTATTCTCATTGTTTTTGGGTTCAAGATCTTCGTGCCTGGCTTGTTTCGCGGCCTGTTCCTCCAAGGCCTTCTCTTTTTCTTTTTCCAGGATATGTGATTCCTCCAGCATGGTCCTAAGAGAATGTACCTTTAATGCAAATTCTTTTGTGAGCCTGTCAGCTTCTCCCCTGGATTTCACAACATGGGGAGTCAGGATGAATATGAGTTCTTTTTTCTCCGTCTTGGTGCCTTTTGAGCCAAAGAGATAGCCAAGGATTGGAATGTCCTTGAGCAAAGGAATTCCATGGGTAACCTCTGTTACCATGGTGCTCATCAGGCCTCCCATGAGTATATGCTGACCGTCCTTAGCTATGACATATGTGGTAGCCTTCCTGTTGGTGATTCTCGGTGACGTAATACCTGCTGTCTGCTGGTCGTTAACCTTGCTGACTTCCTGAGTGATTTCCAGCCTGACAAGGCCGTTGTCATTGATAGATGGTTTGACCTGTAGAATAATACCGGTCTTTCTGTACTGAACTCCCTGGGTCTTGACCCCGCCGGAAGAGATGGTTGATTCGGAAAGGACAGGCACGTCTTCACCTATCTCGATCCTTGCCTCCTGGTTGTCTGCAGCGAGTATGTTGGGAGTGGAAAGGATATCAACGTCCGTGCTTGTATCAAGGAGGTTGATCAATGCCTTTAAGGTACCGTCTCCATCATACAAAGAATATGTAAAACCAGGCAGACTGTTTCCAAGGCCAACATCCTGGGCAAGCGCCTGCCCGGCGTCAAGCATCATATTAGCAGAATATGGTTTTCCGTTTATGTTTATACCCTTATTTTCAATATACCACTCGACTCCGTATTTTACTTCATTATTGAGGGTCACCTCGGCAACGAGCACTTCAATTAGAACCTGCCTTGGCAAAATATCCAGCTTTTTAAGCAGATCCCTGATTATGGCATAATCCTTGGGCCGGGCCTTAAAAATCAGGGAATTATTTATCTCGTCAGCTATAATCTTTACCTCTCCGGTAAGCTCGCCCTTGGTTGCTATGTTAAGTTCACCCTTGACTTTTTGTTCTCTTTTGACCAAGATCTGTTTTTTAGTCTTGGAAGAGCCGCTTTCTCCGTAGAGTTCATTCAGGATATCTGCAAGGTCCTTTGCCTTGCCATTCTGGACAAAATACACGTAAACCCTGCTGCCCTGATCAAGCTGCCCCTGGTCCAGTTCATGGATCCAGTTGGCAACCTGCCCCAGTACCTTTTCCCATCTTGTGACAACCAGTATGCCATTAAGGGTTTTCAGGGTAATAATCTGCAGGCCGTTGGCGTCAATACCTGGTCTTTTGTACAGGACGTTTGCCTTGAAAATGTTTTCAAGATCCTTGGCAAGATCCTCCACATCAGTGTTTTCCAGGATGAAAAGCCTCCAGTGAACATCCTTGAAAATGCTTTCATCCAGGATTTTCAGGATTTTGACTACCTTGGACACATTGTCTACCGTGTCCGACAGAATAAGTGAATTGGAACTGGCCACAGGGATTATTACCGCACCCGGAGATACCAGATTTCTCAGATTGGAGACAGCCTGGGCGGCAGAAAGATACTCCAGTTGGATAACCTTTATGACATCCCCTGACCGTTTTGCATTATTGGTAGAGATAACCACTCCCATCTTGGGACTATTTGCCTTTCGTACCACCTTGTACAGCCCGTGGCCGCCTGCCGTTACAGCCAGGCCCTGCATCTGAAGGACGGAGTTTACTATGTCAAGAAGCTGGGATTTAGTATAGTCTCCGCTAATGTGCATGGAAATGGTACCCTTGATACTGGGTTCTACAACGAAGTTAAGTCCCAGGGTATTGCCCAATACCTGTTCCAGGACCGGATATATATCCATGTTGTCCAGGGAGATATCAATTTTTCGTTTTTCATTGGGGCCTGCACCTTTATAAGGAGAGGTAAAGGGGGATGGAGGTGCGTTGGCGCTGGTAATATCAGCATCCCTGTTCTTTTCCTGGGCATCAGCAGTGAAGACAAAAGACGAGAAACCAAAAATCAAAACCAGAAACAAACATAGCAGAAAAGTCGCACTTGTTTTCATCATATCTCTGCCTTATCTCCCATGAAGAGGGCTTCAACCTCGAGATTTATCCTGAGTAGCGGGGTTTTGGCCCTGATTTTTGAAATGGATATATTGTTCAGCCGTAAAAGTTTGTAGCCTGACTCAACTTTTTCCAGAAGATCCACAAATTGTGCGGTTGATCCCTTGATGTTGAAAACAGAAACTGCAAGCATATAATCCCGCCACCGCCTCTTGTTACCGCTTCTGTATACCAGAACCTCCATGCCTGCCTCAGAGGCGTCCTTGAGAAAGGAATTCTGGATATTTGTGGAAACCATTTGAGGGTTGTTACCTGGTACGAGCCTTTTTTTGAACTTTTCAAAGCTGGCCTGTTCAATAGAAAGCCTTTTTTCAACTCCCTTGAGGCGGCTGAGTCGTTTCTGTAGATTTGATATCTTAAGAGCTTGTGTTTCAAGGGCTGCTTGCCTCTCGGAGATTTTTTCGTTGACAGGACTCCACAAGAAGCTGTACCAGAGGATAAGAACTATAATGACCACACCGTATTTTATAAAAGCCGGTCTGTTATTTTGTGATATAAATGACTTGCCTGCCATGGCTCTATTGAAGACCTTCCCGGAGTTAATCCATCCTGACTTCTGATCCTTATTGTCTGGTATTCATCACGGCCTTATTTTTTTGAGGAATTCTGCCTTCTTAATTTGAGTTCCACTGTATATCTTTCCTGCTGTTGACGATTTTTTGTAACTGGAGATACCAGCTTTACCTCTGAAAACAAGGGGTTTTTTCTCCATTTTTCCATGGTATCTACTGCTGAACCCCCTTCGGCAGAAACTCTTACAATGCCACCCCTGATCGTGCAACTCCTTATCCATGCCTCCAGAGGCGTGGTATCTGCAAGTGCCTTGAGTATTTTCAAGACACGGGGACGTTCATGGATGAAATCATCCATGTCCTTTTCCAGTTTTTTAATTCTTTCTATCTTTTCTTCTATCTTTCTGAGGGGCTGGTATTGTTTTTCCAGTTGTTGTAACTGTTTTTGGTTCTTGCTGTACGCTGTGGAGATTTGTCCGAGTTTTATCGCCTTCAAACCCGTCACAAGCAGGATCGCCGCTGCCAATGCGGCTGCAGCCCATTGAAATGTGTTTATTCGAAGGAACAGAGGTCTTTTCCGCGGACTGTCTTGAAAGGATATCTGGGGAAAAGAGGACGTACCGGTAAAGCACGCTGTAAGTCCACCATCTATTTCCCCTTTGGCGCAGAAGACCTTTAACTCCTCGAGTTTCGAACATGGATCTGCAATCTCCATTGAAGAGAGCTCTGGAGCAAGATTTCCTATCCGGAAGATGTTCTCCACATGCCTGAAACGGGGGGGCAGCATTTCCAATATCTTTTGAATGTTGAGAAAGTCCCCTTCTTGCCTCACCAGGTGAGAGCCTTCCCACTCCGTCAGTCCGTGGAGGTTAATGACGTATTCCTTTTCCTCCTGATGGAGGCTCAGTGCAGGAAATTTTATTTGCCTGGACATGCGGAGAAAAATGTCAGTACCGAGTCCTGACGGACAGATACAATGCATGGATCTTCTGTGCCCGGATCGTCTGACTATTTCAAGGATAGGGTCAATGTATGAACGCTTGGCATAGGCCAGCAGCACGCGGCTTTGCCCATTTTGGGCAAGCGGCCAAACGTCGAAATAGATCTCCTCTTTTGGAAGATGACTGTGCATCCCGACAGCCATCCTGGCGCTGCCTTCAGCCTCTTGCAACGTGAGGCCGGGGAAGGAGAGTTCTCTTAAGAAATAACGGCTCCTGGGAATTGAAATGCATATCCGTCTGGTTCTTTTGGGCTTCAGACTGGTGAGCAGGCTTTCCAGGCGTTCCATCCCGTTTCGCCCGGTGACTTCCGGGATAAATGCAGGATAAAAACGCTCCCATGAACTGAATTTTTTTCTGAGACTTGCGAACTCCAGATTGTTTTCGCCAATGTGGACGCCTAAGATCTCTTTGCAGTACACAAAAAGCCCCTTTTCAGTCAAATCTTGGAATCTGCTGCCAATGTACAAGCTTAAAGAGCTTGTTTTGATCCTTTACCGGGTCCCAGAAGACCTGATAACATCCCTGGTAAAGGCATGCCTTAAGTCGGATTGTCCCTTTCCCTCCCTTGTCTGAAAGATCCTTTTCGTCAAGGATTTTAAGCAGGGGTTCCGGGGCAGCAGCCTTGATCACATTTCCTCCCTGATTGTATACAGTAAAAATGTCCTGAAGACCACCTTTCCACGCGGGAGATTCCTCTTTTTCCTGAACATTCTGCCATTTTATGGGGCCCCAGTAGATGTTCGGTTTCATGTCCTTAACCAGGAGGAGCTGTTCAAGATACATGAATTTAGAGTTGGACGGCTCATAGGACGGACTAAGTGCCTGGTAATATTCCTTTTCCGCGCCATGGGGACGTTTGTCATCATCATTGTCTCTCCAGTCCAGTATTGCGTCTGTCAGATTTGAAGCGATATTTTCATCCTGGGCGCCAAGCAAACCGTCCAGCACAGTGGCGAGCGTTTCTTCGGACACCTTGTTCAGGTCTATTTTGCCCCTTTCGTCCTCAATGGTAAATTCCAGGTCTCGTCCGTTGATAAATACCTTGTATGTTGATCCGTCAGCCAGCAGAAAATGGTCAGGATCATCTGTGTCACTATCCTGTTCCAGGGGGGCCATATAGACTGCTGCCAGGTTCAAAACCGATTCTATCTCAAGTTTTGACTTCAGCAGGTTCCATGTTCCGTGTCCCATGTTCCCTCTGAGCCTTGTTTCAACGGAAAAGTACCCTGCAACCATGGTTAGAAGCGCTATTACCCAAAGTACCAGGACAAGTATTGTGCCTTTTTCATTTTCACGAATAACTACAGGGGATAGTTTGTATTTATGGCTTGTTTTACACATGCACATCTACTTTATACCTACTGGGAGTACCTGCCACGGCTCATCCTTTTTGTGCTGTTTTTTGAATCTTAATTTGAAGGCCAGTTCCGAGGGTATAAAACTGCCTCTTCTTACTGTGTCCTTCCAGTCATCAGGATTTTCCTTATCCCGGGCATTGGTAGGTTTATAAGTGAGTAAAAATTCTTCTACGTCTTGGATCTCGTCTGTTAACCAGCCTTTTTCAGAAAGCCGCTCACTGTCTAGCCTGAGAAGATCTTCGGGGATCCTGCTCTCAAGATTTTTCCTTACAGTAATGATTTTTTGACCATAGATTATGCGCTCCTCGCTCTCGTCGAACAGGTAGGCAACCTGAAATATCCCTCCCTGTCCAGTACCCTGGGGCACGCAAGTGGTGGTAAAGGTCAGGGCATCCTTTTCTCCTACAAACAGGCTATATGGATTACTGTTCGGTGTGATTGCTTCAAGCTGACGCCATAGCAGGCCATAAAGGGCGGTCCTGGGAAGGTAGAAACGATTGTAGTCCTTTGAGCGGGTGTATGCATTTATGCCCGTCCTGAGTGCCATGGACAACACAACCACCAGAACGGCAATGAGCGTGATGGATATGAGAAGTTCCAGCAGGGTAAAGCCTTCCTGATTTTTCATCATTACTCCACAGAAGATCTCGGGATCCAGAAGGCCAGTTTGAATTTTTTCGCATTTCCAGGCGGATTGAGGGTCAAATCGATTTCCACAAGTTCTTCAGGTTCCACCTGCCTGGTTTGGCCTGAGGGAAGGGTGACGTGGGTGACAAGGGGCCTGGATTCTATGGAATAGGTCCAGCCGCTGAAATCTTCGATATCGCCCTGTTCAGAAGACGGGAACTTGCCCTTTGACTGCCATCTGTCCAGAAGATTGACCGAGGCCTCTGCTGCCATACGAGAGATATCACCCCTGTAGGCCTGCCTGTGCCCTTGGGCCAAAAGGCTGAGAATAACTCCCAGGGCCATTCCGGTAATGGCAGTTGCTACCAGCACTTCCATAAGGGTGAATCCCCTGGTACACATGAAGGGAAGTCCTCTGCTGCTGACTGAAGACGCCTCTTGTGTGTTCAGCAACATCATTGTCTGCCAGAGGTTTCGTGGAGCACAGTGCTCCAGATCCGGGCAATTTTGAACGTATCTACCCTGCCATTGGCCCATTTCAGATCCAGTTCTCCACCGCTTGAGCTTCCGTCAGGATAGAATACTATTCCGTAAACTCCGTCCTGGAGTTCTTCAATATCTTCTCCTTCTATCTGGATGGAAGCAGGAATTTCCTGGAGGCCAGGAGGCTTGAGGCCGAACTTTCTGTTTTCACTGTCAATAATAAATCTTACAGCCTTGCCCTGGCCAAGGGCCCTGGTCCTGGCTCCCTTCAGTGCATTGGCAAATTGGTTTACGAATTTGGTTTCCCTTGATTTCAACAGCCCGCTGGAAACAGCTACAAAGACCATGGAACTCAAAAGACCTATGAGCACGAGGACGACCATGAGCTCAAAAAGGGTAAATCCCGACTCCAGTCCAGGATTTTTGCTAAAGGGCATTTTTGTGATGACTGTTGGCTTTAGGCAATCAGAACGACACATCATTGATGCCGAATATGGCCAATAGCATGGACATAATTATTCCACCGATGACAACGCCCATTACCACAATTGTGATGGGCTCAAGCATATTCAGAAAGATCTTGGTCTCGGATTGAACCTGATCATCAAAATCATCTGCAATTTTCAGGAGCATGCGTGGAAGGCCTCCGGTTTCCTCTCCAACTGAGACCAGATGAATCATCAGTGACGGAAATATACCTGATTTTCTCATGAGAAGACTCAGGCTTTTACCCTGCCTGACCCCCTTGTACAGTTCCTGTACAGCCTGTTTAATAACAGTGTTTCCTACTACTTCGGAAGCCAGGCTGATGCCCTTGAGGATAGGGACACCACTTTCCAGCAGGGTGCCAAGGGTCCTGGCAAATCTTCCAAGCTCTACCTGCTTTATGAATTTGCTCATGAGGGGCAGCCTGAGTTTTAATTCGTCCCACCTGGCCCTGCCTTCAGGCGTGTTTATCTGAAACCTGAAAAGCATATAAGCAAGCAGCAATATTAAAAAAATGAGCCACCACCATTGCTGTAAAAAAAGGCTGGCATCGAGAATCAGCCTGGTCATTAATGGCATTGGCTGGTTAAGATCCTGAAAGATCTGGCCGAATTTGGGCACTACGAAGGTCACCAGGATAAATACGGAAACCAGGCCCACAAAGGCAAGGATAGACGGGTAAATTGACGAGGAAATTATGAATTTTCTGATTTGCCTGGAGCGTTCCATGAAATCCCCAAGCCTGTTCAGGACCCCGGGAAGCACACCTCCCAGCTCTCCGACCTTGATCATGTTTACATAGAGCTTGTCAAATACATCGGGATATGCGCCAAGGGCCTCTGAGAGGGATTTACCTCCATGAATGGAGTCTCTCAGGTCTAATACCAGCTTTCTTACATCCTTTTTGTCCGTGGCATCAGCCAAGATGGTAAGGGAACGCTCCAGGGGGACACCGGCTTCAAGAAGGTCTGACAGCTCACTGGTAAAATACAGTACATCGTCAATGCCGATTTTATTCTTTTTGAACTCAAAAAAGGTTTCAAAGGAACGAAGCCTCTTGAGCTGAACAGGCTGAAGGCCCTTTGCGACCAGAGAAGCAGCCATTTCATCCCGGGATGGAGCACTGCTGGTGCCGGAAATCCTCTCACCCTTATGATTGATGGCCTCGTATGAGAATTCAGGCATTTAGTTGGTAACCCTCATAACCTCTTCCAGTGTGGTAATACCCTGTAATACCTGGGCCAGGCCATCCTGTCTCAGGGTACGCATGCCAAATTCCTGGGCCTTTGCAGATATGGCACTCGAATTCTCGCCATTTAATATCAGTGAAGATATTCCCTCTGAAATTTCTATGAGTTCATAGATGCCTGTACGGCCTGAATAGCCAGTATTTGCACAGGCATGGCATCCTGCACCCCTCCAGGTGGTTCGTGGCACTTCCTCTTCAGGCACACCGAGAGCTGAAGCTGCTTCTGCGATAAATTCTGCAGGCAGCACGTATTCTTCTTTGCAGTTGGGACATATTTTCCTGACAAGCCGCTGGGCCATGATGGCAAGCAGACATGATGAGATGAGGTACGATTCCACCCCCATTTCCTGCAGCCTGGTGATTGCGCTGGCCGCGTCGTTGGTGTGGAGCGTGGAAAAAACCAGGTGGCCTGTAAGGGCCGATTGAACGGCTATTTCTGCTGTCTCCATGTCTCTGATTTCTCCAATCAGTATGACATCGGGGTCCTGTCTCAAGATAGTCCGCAATGCTGATGCAAAGGTAAGTCCGATGCTGGACTTGACCTGTATCTGGTTTATTCCTTCAAGCTGGTATTCGACTGGATCTTCCACGGTGACGATTTTTTTATCAGGAGAGTTGATCCTGTTCATTACGCTGTAAAGCGTTGTAGTCTTTCCGCTTCCCGTGGGACCGGTGACAAGGATCATCCCGTATGGTCTTGTTATGAGTCTTCCAAATCTTTCCAGGATGTCCTGCGAAATACCGAGAAAGTCCAGCTCGAGTCTGACCTCGTCCCGGTTAAGGAGTCTCAGTACGATGCTTTCGCCGAAGATCGTGGGAAGGGAGGATACCCTGATGTCTATTTCCCTCCTGCCGTCTTTGACCTTGATCCTGCCGTCTTGGGGCAGGCGCATTTCTGCTATGTTCATCTTGGCCATGAGCTTCAGGCGAGAGGTGATGGCTGGCTGCAGCTTTTTTGAAACCGTCTCGACGTCGTGCAGCACTCCATCAATCCTGAATCTTATTTTAAGATTGTCCCTGAATGGCTCAAAGTGAATGTCAGATGCCTTGACCTCAAGCGCCTGATTAATGACGTGGTTCACCAGCCTGACTACAGGAGCTTCTGTTGCCAGGTCTCTTAGTTGTTCAGGGTCATCCCATAAACCGTCTTCTATTGCAGATTCGTCCTCTTCATCACCTGCTTCCATGTCAGAGTCAGCCTCGTACCATCGGTAAAGCACTGCAAGGATGTCCTCCTGATCTGCAAACAAAGGCTGTATCTTCTTTTGATAAATATCTTCCAGGAGTTCGAGAAGATAGATATCAAGAGGATTTGCCATGGCCACCCTCACACTGTCGTGGGTGACTTCCACAGGTACTACCTTCCATTGCTGCATCTGCTGGGAGCTGAGACCATTGACCATGGGAGGCTTCTCGGGAAAATCTCCAGCCTCTATCTTTTCTATCCCGAGGGTCAAGGGATTTGGTATCTCCTGTTCCTGCCCATTGCCGTCTGGTTCAGCAGTGCGACCATTCGAGATGTCATTGTTTTTAGAGAGAATGCCTCTCAAAAATGAAGGCACTTTGCTGTTTATCTGTTCAAGGGCCATAAATTATCTATTCCCAGCTTACTATATCAGAGTCTTCTCCCTCTCCGCCTTCCTGGCCGTCACGCCCGTAACTGAAAAGGTCATAGTCACCGTGTTCTCCCGGACATCGATATACGTATTCATGTCCCCATGGATCTTTGGGCACAGGTTTTGGCAGGTAGGGTCCGGCCCAGTTGTTGAGCCCTGCGGGTTTTTTCCTAAGGGCCTCCAGGCCCTCGTCTGTTGTCGGATACCTGCCGTTATCCAAGCGGAATTCATCAAGGGCATTGCCAAGGAGTTCTATCTGGGCCTTGGCGGTTTTTTGCCTGCTGGCTCCCAGTTTGCCAAAGAATTTGGGCGCAACAAGAGATGCCAATAGGCCAATTATTATTACCACCACAAGAAGTTCTATGAGGGTAAAAGCAGCTCTTTTCATTGTATTCTTACTCGTATGAGGTGTGTGTTAAACTCTTTAGTAGAGAGGCTTGTTTTTCCTATTTCAAAAACTAAAGAGCTACTACTATTCTCACCCGCCTCATCGGACTCAGCAGAGTCATCAAATTTATTCATATCTCTAGAAATAAGCTCTTCATACTCTACCT
>QOAL01000073.1 GCA_003978135.1 Thermodesulfatator sp. | reverse complement strand
TTCCTCATACTTTCCAGATACCTCGCGGGATATTCCCGTTCCAAGTATACCGTCTATTATTGCATCCGCACCCTCTACGGATGCCCGCACTAATGCATTATCACCGCTAAACTCCTCCATTTCAATTCCAATCCTCCGTGCTATTTCGTAGTTCATCCTCGCCGATCCCCTATACTTATCGGGCGAACTCATGAGATATATTTTTACCCTCGCTCCATTTGAATGGAGCTTTCTTGAAACTGTTATTGCATCTCCACCGTTGTTCCCGGGACCTGCAAATGTCACAAACCTCCTTCCCCGGACATCTCCAAAATGTCTCATTATTACAAAATAAACTGCATGTGCTGCATTCTCCATCAGAAGCTTTTCCTCTATGCCGTAATTCTCAATTGCCCTCCTGTCCAAAGAGTGCATCTGCTCAACTGTGCTTATCCTCACTTCCATCACCTCAACTTACATGCGTGTCGGGGAATTAATCCTTTCGGAGGAAAAGATTTAATACGGTTGGTGCATTGGATTATGAATCCAACACCAGCCATTCCATTACCGTCCTTGCTACCTCCACAGATGGCTCTACCTCCATGTCTTCCAGGGGCTCGACCTTGACCTGGAAAAAGGGACGGGTCTGGACAAATTCATTTATCCTGCCCTTGAGGAGGGCCTGGGTAAGTATCTTCAGCCGGCCGTCAGGCAGCTGCAAGGTGCGCATTACTGCTGCGATTACACCTGTACGGTAGAGATCTTCCGGCCCGGGGTTTTCTGTCCTGGCATCCTTCTGGGCTGCAAGGAGGAGCAGCCTGTCATTGGTAAGGGCCTCGTTGACTGCGGCAACAGAAGATTCCCTCCCTACGAACAGGGGAATGACCATGGAGGGAAAAACAATAACATCCCTGAGGGCCATGAGAGGAAGGACCTCTGGGATTTCGTAATGTTCAGGTATCTCAAGGTCAAAAAGGTCCGTAACGGAACTGTCAAATTTCATTTTCAGTTAATAACTCCTTTTTCAGGCCACCCTTTAACAAGATGGCACGAAATGAAGTGGCCCTCTGCTACCTCGGAGAGGACGGGCCTTGATTCAAGGCATTTTTGCTCCACAAAGGGACATCTGGCAGCAAAAACGCAACCGCCTGATTCAGATTCTTCTGGATGGATCTCTGCAGCGTATTCCCCGGCCTTGGGACCAGCGGTTCTGTCCATGTAAAGTTTCGGGTCAGGCACTGGGACCGCCTGTAGCAAATAATTGGTATAGGGGTGATGATAATGCTGAAAATCCTTTTGATCGTTGCTTCCAAGGTCAAATCTGCTCCTCGGCATAATCTCCAGGATATTTCCCTTGTACATAACCGCTATCCTGTGGCTTACAAAGCCAACCAGGGGAAGATCATGGGAAATAAAAAGGCAAGAGATATCTCGTGATTCATGTAGATCCAGGAGCAGGTTTATTATCTGGGCCTGAACCGATACGTCCAGTGCAGACGTAGGCTCATCAGCAACTATTACTTCCGGCCTGGTGGCCAGGGCCCTGGCAATGCAGATTCTCTGCCTTTGGCCCCCGCTGAATTCATGGGGGTATCGGTCTTCTATTCCAGGAGTCTCCAGGCCGCTCATGAGAAGCAGCCGCCTGACCTCTTCTCTAAGCTGTGATTCTTCCACGAGCCTGTGAATCTTCAGTGGCTGGCTTATGGTCTGGAAGATGGTTTTTTTGGGATTAAGTGATGAAAAGGGGTCCTGAAAGACCATCTGCACCCTTTTTCTGAAGGCTTTCATGGCCTTTTTATCCTTGTGGGGTATTGGGCTGCCTTCGAAAAGCACTTTGCCTTCCGAGGGTTCCTCCAATCCGAGAATCAGTCTGGCCAGGGTAGATTTGCCACACCCGCTTTCTCCAACAAGTCCCAATATCTCCTTTCTCTGGAGTTCAAGGCTTACACGTTCCAGGGCCCGTACAATCTTCACCTCACTTGAAAAAAAGCCCTTTCTAGCCCGGTAAAACCTGCTGGCAGAACGAAGTTCACACAGGACATTCTGTTTCATGGAGCTTTGAATAGCACCTTGCCTGTCATTTCCGCGGGTTTTTCCTGTCCCATTATGGCAAGAAGAGTTGGGGCCACGTCTGCAAGGATACCCTGTTCCATGGAAGCGGAAACCCTCTTGTCGTCAACAAGGTAGCAGGGGACCTTGTTAGTGGTGTGGGCCGTGGCAGGACTTCCATCAGGCAGTTTCATGACCTCGCAGTTTCCATGGTCAGCAGTAATCAAAACAGCACCGCCTTTGTCCCTGAATTTTTCCGTGACCCTGCCAACGCATTCATCCACCACCTCGCACGCCTTGATGGCAGCCTCCAGGACACCTGTATGGCCAACCATGTCTCCATTTGCAAAATTTACCACTACCAGAGAATAGGGGACCTTGTTGATGGCTTCAAGAAGGGCATCTGCAATTTTTCGGGCGCTCATCTCTGGTTTCAGATCGTAGGTGGGCACTTCCTTTGGAGACGGTATGAGAATACGGTCCTCCCCGGGGAATGGTTCTTCTTCTCCGCCATTGAAAAAATAGGTTACATGTGCGTATTTCTCTGTTTCGGAAATCCTGAGCTGTTGAAGTCCTGCCCTGCTGACAACCTCACCCAGAATGTTCTTCAGGTGGGCAGGAGGAAAAGCTACAGGGAGATCAAAGGTCTCGTCGTAACGGGTCATGGTTACATAAAGTTCAATCTCGGGCCTGTCGGACACGTCAAAAAAAGAAAAGTCTTTCTCAGTCAGGGCCCTGGTAAGTTCCCTTGCCCGGTCAGCTCGAAAGTTGAAAAAAATCACAGAATCCCCGTCCCTGAGCGGTTCCATGATGTCATCCTGTCTACAGGCGTCTTTTATGATTGCAGGGGTTATGAATTCGTCGGTTTCCCCACGCTGGTATGCGTTAAGCACTGCCTGGACCGGGTCCTTTTCCAGGTGGCCCTTGCCCCTTACGAGCATGTCGTAAGCGCGTTCAACCCTGTTCCATCTCTTGTCCCTGTCCATTGCATAAAACCGTCCGCACACCGTGGCAACTGAGCCGGCCCCGAGTTCCTTTATCTTGTTAACCAGCCGCTGCATATGCTCTGCACCACTCTTTGGTGGAGTGTCCCGGCCATCCATGAATGCATGGATACAGACCCTGTCTCCAATGCCGGCCCTGGAAGCCATTTCCAGGAGGGCAAAAAGGTGCTCCATCTGGCTGTGAACTCCTCCATCTGATACGAGTCCCATGAGATGAAGCCTGGAGTTACCGGCATTCTTCACTGTTTTCATGGCAGAGTTCAGAACGGGATTTTCAAAAAAGGATCCGTCTTCAATGGCCATATTTATCCGTGTAAGCTCCTGGTAAACTATTCTGCCTGCACCAAGGTTGAGATGACCTACTTCCGAATTCCCCATCTGGCCTGCTGGAAGACCGACAGCCTCTCCTGAAGCCTTCAGCAGTGTAAAGGGATACTTTTCAAAATAACGGTCCAGATTCGGGGTTCTTGCCAGTTTGAATGCATTGCCATCCTCTTCTTCCCGCCAACCGCATCCGTCCATGATCACTAGCATTACAGGTCTTGTTGCCTGGTTATTTTCAGCCATCTGCTTCCTCCAGGTGTACGTGGTCCCCTTCCATGGAAAGCCTTGGGGCCTCACTCCAAAGCCCCTCAAGGTCATAGAATGAACGCACCGGCTCATAAAAAAGGTGAACAATTATATCGTCAAAATCCATAAGGACCCACTTCCCTTCATCTTCTCCCTCGGTGCTGCGGCATCTTATCTTGTTCCGGCTCAACTCCTTTCTCATCTTGTTGGCCATCCCCTGGACGTGTTTGGTGGATCGGCCCTGGGCAATGATAAAAAAATCTGCAACAGGTGAGATGCCCCGCATGTCAAGGACACAGATATCTTCACCCTTGTTGTTTTTGATTTCTTCAAAAATTATTCTGGCTGTCTCGATTGAAATGTCATCGTTGGCGGAATTGATTTTTGTGTTTTTGCTGACTGACAAATAGAGATTGTTGTGAATCATATACCTCCTTACTTTTTCGGGCAGCAGGTATCTCACCGAAAGCCCTGTTCGCACCCGTTGTCTTATGTCTGTAGAACTTATTTCAAGCCGCGCAGTCTTGAGGAGCCTTATTTTCCCCCCTGTATCCGATGTAAAAAATCCTTTGCCGGATTGGCTGAAATCCGGAAAAACTTCCTGGAGATGGCGTACAAGCTCATCTGTTTTGGCTGGCCACCTTGAAATCACTACAAGCTCGGAAAGATAGGGAAGCCTGTAATATTCCTTCCATGATTCTATTTCCAAAAAGGCATCACTGCCAACAATAAAAGAAAAGGCGATATCAGGCCCATGAATCCTGTGCAGTTCTTCCAGGGTATCAACTGAATATGAAGGCCCTGGTCTGTGTGCCTCAAAATCACTTGCCTGAAAATGTTCCACCCCTTCAATGGCAAGCTCTACCATCCTGAACCTATGGTGAAACGGAGCCAGTGGCCTTGACAACTTGTGTGGTGGAATATGCGCAGGCATAAACCACAACTCGTCCAACCCCAGATATTCATGGGCCTCTTCTCCCGCCCTGAGGTGTCCGAGGTGAATGGGGTCCAGGGTCCCGCCAAAAAGGCCGACCTTTTTTCTATTCCCTGATCTGTCCTTCACCAAATGCAATGAATTTCGTGGTTGTGAGCTCTTCCAGCCCCATGGGGCCATAGGCATGAAGCTTTGAGGTACTGATTCCAATTTCAGCGCCCAGGCCCAGTTGCCCCCCGTCGTTAAAACGGGTAGAGGCGTTTACAAGGACCAGTGAGGCATCAACCTCATCCAGGAATCTCCTGGCCCTGTGGTAATCCTTTGTAATGATAGCTTCAGTGTGGTTTGAGCCGTACCTGTCGATGTAATCCATGGCATCTTCCATGGAGTCAACTACTTTTACAGCCAGTATGAGATCCAGGAATTCCTGGCCCCAGTCTTCTTCTGTGGCCGGTTTTGCAAAATCCAGCAGTTTAACCGTTTCCGGGCAGCCTCTGATTTCAACGCCAGCCTCCTGGAATTCCTTTCCCATCCCAGGGAGAAACTCCCGGGCAATATTCCTGTGAACCAGCATGCCTTCCATGGCATTGCAAACGCCAGGTCTTTGTACCTTGGAATTGAAACAGATTTTTCTGGCCATGTCGATGTCTGCTCCTTTATCCACGTAGCAGTGACAGACGCCCTTGTAATGTTTCAATACCGGGATACTGGAATGTTCAACAACAAACCTTATGAGGCCTTCACCACCCCTGGGAATTATCAGGTCTATCTCTTCTTCCCTGGACAGCATCTCCGTTACGGCAGATCTGTCCGTGGTAGGAATAACCTGTACCGCATCCTTGGGGATGTCAAATTCTTCAAGGGCATCCTGGAGAATGCTGGCAAGGGCCAGGTTAGAATTTATGGCATCTGAGCCGCCTTTAAGTATTATTGCATTTCCAGCCTTGAGACACAGCCCGGCGGCATCAATGGTAACATTGGGCCGTGATTCGTAAATCATGCCAATGACGCCAAGGGGAATCCTTACCCTGCCTACCATGAGGCCGTTGGGCCTTTTCCACATCTTTGTTACTTCTCCTACCGGGTCGGGGAGGGCAGCCACCTCCCTCAGCCCCTGGGCCATGGATTCTATCACCTTGTCCGAAAGTTCAAGTCTGTCAATAAATGCAGAAGAAAGGCCCTTGGCTCTGCCGTTTTCCAGGTCTTTTTTGTTTTCCTCCTGAAGAGCTTTACGATTGTCCAATATCCTTTGGGCTGTTGACAATAAGACCTTGTTTTTCGTATCAGTCTTGAGGTTTGCTATTTTTCTGGCTGCTGATCTTGCCCGTTTGGCCATATCGGCAATGAGGTCTGCTATTTCAGTCATACTCATATGCTCCTTCCTGGGTTTTAGAAAATTCAGAACAGGGTCCAGACACAGAATAACCTTTCCCCGGGTTCATATTGTTTGTCCGTTTCTATTAAAAACCAATAAAAAAAGGGAAATCCCGTGAATTTCCCTTTAATTTAATCTGTAAATGAAGTAATTGCCAGCCGATTGAATAAGGCCGCCTGCTACTCTACAGTCACTTCAATCTTTCTGGGTCTTACCTCTTCACTCTTTGGCAGAAAGATTTTCAGAACACCGGCATTCATACTGGCTTCTATTTTTGAAACATCCACATCAGGTCCCAGGGTAAATTCCCTTTCAAAGGCCTTGCCATTAAATTCTACGTAAAGGGGATTGATATCCTTTGGTACGATATCTCCTATCTTGCCCTTGATAGTGAGCTGGTTCTTGTCCACATGGACATCAAGATTTTCCTTGGGGACCCCTGGCATGTCAGCCAGTAACAGTATTCCTTCTTCGGTTTCGTATATGTCAACTGGCGGAGTCATAACAACAGGCTGCCTTTTTTGATCCTGGACAGGCCTGTTTTCGGTTTTGACTGCCATTTCATTTGTTTTTACATCAGCCATATTACCTACCTCCTTTATTCTTGTCTATTCGGTCTGGTCAGCTCACGGCAACTTCTATCTTCTTTGCCTTTTCCTCTTCCTTTTTCTTAATGGACACGTTGAGGATCCCATTGGAATATTTGGCCTCTATCTGGCTGGTATCCAATCCTTCGGGCAGTGCGATGACTCTCCTGAATTTGCCACTGAACCTTTCTTTCCTGTAATAGCCCTTGACCTTTGAATCCTCTCCAATCTCTTTGGACGTATCGCGCCCGGCGGAAATTGTCAGCATGTTTTTTTCAATAGTCAACTCTATATCCTTGGCGTCAAGGCCTGGTGCAAACAGGTATACCAGAACCTTGTCCGGGGTCTCACCGATATTGACCGCTGGTATCGGAACCCGGGTCCCTGCCGTACCAGGAGTAGTAAAATAATTTTCATTAAAGATCTTTTCCATTTCCCGATTGAGCCGGTCGAAATCTTGCCATATGGGATCGCTCAGAGAAAACCATGGTCTAAGCATAGTTGCTGTCCTCCTTTGTTAAATTATAAAAATTGTCTGTATTTTAAGGTAAATAGACGATTTCTTGGTTTTACGGTAAGCACTATCCTTGATGAGTCAAGGGTGATAAAAGAAAAAATATTCTCTCTGCAAAAGGAACAGGGAATGCTCTTTAAAAGAAAGCCCCTGCCAAGTTTTAACTCGACAGGGGCTTTTTCAGTCAGTCAGTCTGCCAGTTATGATTTACCGTTCTATTCTGCCGGCAATAAAGTCCTCGGTCCTGGTGAATGCCACGTCATCAGTCATTTGTTCCGGGGGATGTTTCATAAAATATGCCGATGGGGACAGCAGTGGTCCTCCGATGTTCCTGTCCAGGGCGAGTTTGCAGCACCGAATGGAATCAATGGCAACTCCGGCTGAATTCGGTGAATCCTCCACAGAAAGCCTCAACTCAAGGTTCATCGGTACATCACCAAACAGCTTGCCCTCCATGCGGATGAATGCAAGTTTATTGTCCTTCTGCCATGGTACGTAGTCACTGGGGCCGATATGGATGTTTTCGGCCTTAAGTGGCTGCGGCAGAACCGACTGAACAGCCTCGGTCTTTGAAAGTTTTTTGGACTTGAGCCGGTGGCGGTTAAGCATATTCAGGAAATCTGTATTGCCACCAGTGTTAAGCTGGTATGTCCTTTCAAGTTTGACTCCTCTCCTTTTGAAGAGATTTGCCAATATTCTGTGGGTAATGGTGGCCCCCAGCTGGGATTTGATATCATCACCCAATATGGGAATATTTTTTTCCTGGAATCTTTTTGCCCATTGAGGGTCGCTGCAGATAAAAACAGGCATGTTATTTATGTAGCCAACACCTGCTTCCAGGGCACATTCAGCATAAAATCTCACTGCCTGCTCAGAGCCGACAGGAAGGTAATTCACAAATACCTCTGTTCCAGACTCCTTGAGAATACGTACAATTTTTTCTTTATCTGCCTCGGGCTCCTGGGCCAAGACAAAGCTCATCTCTTCCGGATAATCAGCCATGTGCTCGGAAAAACCATCCAGGATCTTTCCCATGGTCACCTTTACGCCTGTGCTGGGAATATCTTTGCAGAAGACGGTGGTGCAGTTGGGGAGAGCAAAAATTGCTTCCGATACGTCTTTGCCCACTTTTCGTCTGTCTATATCAAAGGCTGCAGCCACTTCGATATCACCAGGTCGGTACCCACCAAGATCCCAGTGCATGAGGCCTATTGCATCTTCAGGTGACTTGTCCCGATAGTAGTTAATTCCCTGCCATAATGAAGAAAAGCAATTGCCAACTCCAGCTACGGCAATCCTTATTTTAGACATCTGTCCCTGATCCTCCCCCTAAAACACTAAATCTGATATTCCGCTCAGCTGTCTACAGTTTCTTCCCGGTCCTCAACTTCTATTTCGAGTTCAAAAAAACTTGTGCCGCAATCGTAACACTTGATGTCAAGCATACCATCGTCGGTTTGAGAAACGTAGATCTCGTCACAGCCGCATTCACATTTCCCCTGGATGGTATCATTGATTACCTGCTCCAGTTGCGGCTGAATTTCTGCTGTTATATCCGGGTCAAAAATTATTTTCACTAATTTCCTCCAGTGCCCAAATGGAGCATTGGACCTTATTCATTCAAAAAACTAAACATTCAATGTAACAATTTATCTTTTGAATTGCAAAGCATTTTAGCCCTGTTTTCACCTTGCAAACCAGATAACTAGGCAGAACTATTTATATTTTTAGAAACTCGAAAGGGGATGCAATCGTGAAAATATTTGCGTGGTTATTCGCGTTTCGCAAACGCACGTAAAACGCCAGGCAGATAACAGTTTTTGACAGAATTACAGTATATTAGGCTAAAGATGCATAAGAAACTTCGGGAATTGCCTCCGGGAGCATTGCCGGTTCGTCTCCAGGCTATGAGGACAAACAGGGCCCGTCATGAGGGTGGGAAAAATAACGAAGGATGAAAGGACACAAAAGGCAGCCCGATTGTGATCAGGCTGCCTGAATTTACGTTAATCTGCCTTGAGTGTTTAGGGACTCTTTTCTACTTATGACCTGCCGGCTTTGCCTTTGTGGCTGCAGATGCATCTTTGAGGAGTTCTGGATGCTTTTCCACAGGATACTTCTTTTCCAGCTTTGCAATGATTTCCTCTCTTACCTTGCGCTGTTTTTCCCTGGTAAGTTTTTGCCTGATTTTCTGCTGCACATCCTTGAATGACTCCTGCTTGCTGGGCTTCTTGGCCTCAACCTTGATTATGTGATAACCGAATGTGGTCTTCACCGGCTCGCTGATCTGGCCGACCTTGAGGGCAAAGGCAGCCTTTTCAAATTCAGGTACCATTCTGCCCTTCTGGAAATAACCAAGATCGCCGCCTCTTGCCTTGGAACCGGGATCTTCCGAATACTCCTTGGCGAGCTTTGCAAAATCTTCGCCTTTCTTGGCCTTTTTCATGATAGATTCTGCCTTTTTTCTGGCCGCTTCCCATGCCTTCTTGTCGGCATCTGCCGGCACTTTTACCAGAATATGGCGTGCCCTGACCTGGGCGGGCTGAACAAATTCGGACTTATGCTTTTCGTAGTATTCCTTTACTTCCTTGTCTGTTACCTTGATCTTGGCTTCCACGAATTCCTTCATGAATTCCTGTGCAAGAAGCGCGTTGGTCATGTCTTCGATACGTTTTTTGACCTGGGGTTTATCCTGGAGCTTTAGGCTTCTGGCTTCCTTGGCCATGAGGCTCAACTGCACCCATCTGTCCAGGAGCTGGTCCTTGAGCTGTGGGTTCCTGGCAACGGCCATCTGGAGCTGGGGCGGCAATGATGAGATCTGGTCATTGAACTGTTTCAGGGTGAGGGTATAGCCATCTACCTTTGCCAGTATCTTGTCAGAGCCGTCATCCTTGGTATCAGCTGCCAAACAGCTGACACATGTAATGCAGATGAGTGCCAGGGCTGCCGCAAATGCAGCGGAAATTTGTTTTTTCATTAGATTCTCCTTTTGATTTAATAAAGATTAAAGGGGGCTTTATCTCAATATGGTACGAGGTTTGTAGAGGCCTGGACTTACCGTGGTATTTGGGCAAATCATGGAACCCTGACCAAGCAGGACCCCTGGATTCATGACAGAATTGCAGCCAGTCTGCACATTGTCTCCAAGTATTGCGCCCAACTTCCTTCTTTTGGTGTCAAGAGATTGCCCATTGTCCAGTTTTATTCTTACAGAACCTGGCCCGAATCTGAGGTTTGCAAGCTTCGTGCCTGCTCCAAGATTAACCTGGTTACCAAGAATGGAGTCGCCAACATAGGCAAAATGGCCCGCCTTTGCGCCATTCAGGAAAACAGAGTGCTTGATTTCAGTAGTATGGCCTATCACGCAACCAGAACCTACCAGACAGTCCTCGCGAATATAGGCACCCTGGCGGATTTCAGTATTGTCGCCGATAATCACAGGGCCCTTGAGTAATGCACCGGGTTCTATTATTACTCCCTGGCCTACCTCAACGCGAAAGTCCACGAAGACTGCACCGGCACATATAACCGTTGCCTCTGGTACCTTTTCGCCCTCTATCCAAACCTGGATTTTGCCCTTTGTGTCGTCGTTGCAAACGGTTTCAAAGCCGTCGTTCAGCCAGCCTCCAGGAAGAAGGGCAATGGGGGTTTCTACAGGCACTCCAGGGCTGATGTTGTCCGGCAGATTTGGCTTGATGGTATCCCTTAGAAATGTCTTGAGATTGTCAAGAACCGTCCATACTGCTTCATCCCCTGAAAAGAGCCCGGCCATTCTCTGGGGAATGTCATTAAAAAAAACCGACCAGTGGGCCATATCCTTCATGCGCTGTCCCCCTGTTGCTGGACATAATCCCTGATAATCCTGATGGCTACCTCGATGTCGTAAAGATGGGTAGGCGGCTTGCCCTTGCGGCCTTCTTTTTCATATATTTCCGCCGCCTGGTTTATTGCCGTCCATGGTATCCATCCGTGTTCGTCCCAGAGGGATTTATCATTCTGATCCCAAAGCCGGAATTCTATTTCGTCCTTGTTGACCCTGACGTACATGCGCAGGTTCTTATTTTCCAATACGGGATAATAATAAAGGCCTCTATTGTCCTTCACCTTCTCACCAGCCTTTTGTCGAGGTTAGTTACAATCCGTCCAAGATAACTTTTTTATGCGTAGCCGTTATAATTCAGAAAGGGAGCATCACCTGTTTGTCCTCATCACTGAGAACCAGGCTGTGCAGGTTATGTACTCTTTCTGGACACACAACCAGGCAGTCTTTTAAATTTAACTGCTGCAAAAACGTTTCCCCTGGTAAACTCTTGAAAGAAAGTGCTCGTCCCTGCCCGAAGCCATCAATTCACCATGACGGATCAGGGGCAAAGAGCATTTTCCTGCTCTAGATAAGCGAACCGGCCAAACCGGAAACGTCCCCTTTCAGGCTATAAGCGTTAAAATTTACTCCCAAGAACCTGAAGGGTCAATGTCATTTACAGGTTTGTTTCTCGTGATGACCGCAGAGAAAAAGCCATCCATACCACAAATCCCTGGCAGCGTCCTGAAAAATCCCTCCCGAGTCACCATGTCTCCAGGAAGGCCGGGGATAATCGTATCAGCCCTCAGGACATGGAATCCTTCATTTGTTCGGAGAAAATTCTCCACAAGCGTCTCCCCTTCTTCCTTTTCCAGGCTGCAAACCGAGTAAACGAGAATGCCTTGGGGCCCCAACAATCCGGATGCCTCCTGCAGCAGATTTTGCTGAATTTTCACGAGACCTTCCAGCGTCCCGGGTGTCCTGGTCCACTTTATGTCAGGATGGCGTCTTATGACACCTGTTCCGGAGCAGGGAGCATCCACCAGGATTCTGTCAAATTGGATATGACTGCTGCGGATCATTTGTCTGGCCTGAGCCAGGGGCAAGGGTTCCATGAGCGTCATACCAAGGCGGGATGCATTTTCCCGGAGTCTTTCAAGGCGCTTCATGCTTGTGTCTGAACAGATGAGCAGGCCTGTGTTTTCCATCAGGGCTGCAATGTGGCTGGACTTGCCGCCCACTCCTGCGCATATGTCAAGTACCCTCAGTCCAGGCCGGGGATTGAGTAGCATGGAAGCGATCTGGGAAGATTCATCCTGAACCTGAAACAGGCCTTCTGAAAATCCAGGAAGTTTTTCTACACGGCCCCTGTAGTCCTTGATGAGCAGGCTGTCTGGAGAAACATATCCTTTTTCTGCCTTTATTGCGTGTTCTTCAAAAAGTGAGAGAAGTTCTGCCCTGGTTGTCTTTAGGCGGTTGACCCGCAAGGAAAGGGGAGGTCGGAGGTTGTTTTCCATGCAGATGGAAATGGCAGTTTTCCTGCCCCATTGATGTACCCATCTTTTTGCCATCCAGTGGGCGTGGGACGAAAACACGGACAGGCAGTTCAGGAAGTTTTTTGCGCACCTTTTTTCAAAAAACGCATCATCTCCTGGTATGACATGGGATGATGTACTGACTTTTCTCAAAACAGCATTTACGAGCCCTCCAGCCCATGAACAGCCCAGGGTCCTGACAGCATTTACCGCCTCGTTTACTGCTGCAAACATGGGAATCCTTGACAGGAAGATTATCTGGTAACAGCCTGTTAGGAAAACCATTTTAACCGGAAGGGGAAGGCGGCTCCATTTGCTGACATGTTTTTTCACGTGCCACTCCAGGAGTCGCCGCCATCTCACAGTGCCGAAAATGATTTCCCAGAAAAGGGCTGCATCGGAATGACTGAGTTGCAGCTTGCAAAGATACCGGTCTGCTTCCTCATCAAGGGGAGGCCTTTTGATTGGTTCCTCGGAGAACCATTCAGCAAGAAGTTTTGCAGCTGATAGCCTTGGCCCATGGGACCTGGCAGATTTTGAGTTCCCAGGCCGCCTGATAACTCTGCCCTTTTTGCCAGTCAAGGCAGGATCTCGGCCGATTATTTGAACCTGGTACCGGCAGGGATATTTCTGCCTCTAAGAAATGAATCCACATCCAGGCGTTTTTTGCCTGGCCACTGGATCTGCCTGATTCCCAGAACCGTGCTGCCTGTCTGGATCCTGATAGCCTTTGGAGAAACATCTACAACAGTACCCGGTGGCTGGTCTGTTTTTTCATTTTCCATGATAACAGGGCAGTAAAGCCTGAGTCTCTGGTCCTTGTAAAGTGTATATGCCCCGGGCCTTGGATCAAATGCCCTTATGGTGCCATGGATAAGTTCCGCAGGCTGGTTCCAGTCCACATGGTACTGTTCCTTTTTTATGGGAGGAGCATAGGTTACACCATCTTCAGGTTGGATTTCCTCCTTGAGTTCGCCCTTTTCCAGTTTTTCAAGGGCCTCCATGAGAAGGGATGCCCCAAGTTCCGACATGCGCTCTGCCAGCTGGCCAAAGGTTTCGTCCTGGCCGATGGTCAGGGAACCCTTTAGCAGCATTGGGCCTGTATCCATGCCCGCATCCATTTTCATTATGGTAATTCCGGTTTCCTTGTCTCCATTGATGAGGGCCCAGTGAATCGGGGCTGCGCCCCTGTATCTTGGAAGAAGGGAGCCGTGTATGTTTATGGGCATAATTTTAGGTATGTCCAGGAGTGCCTGGGGAAGTATCTGTCCGAATGCGGCCACCACTATGAGATCCGGCTCCAGTGCCCGGAGTGTTTCGAGAAATTCGGGATTGCGCACCTTTGAAGGCTGCAATACCTCTATACCCGCTGCCTGTGCAGTTGCCTTTACCGGAGTCGGAAGGAGTTTTCTGCCCCTTCCTTTTGGCCTGTCCGGTTGCGAAACCACGGCAATTAACTCATCCGGTCCGTTAATGAGGTTTTTAAGTGGAGCAACAGCAAATTCCGGGGTGCCCATAAAGACTATTTTAAAGCGCTTGGAAGTACTCATTACCCGGCATCCTCCTCTGGTGGCCTGATCTTTGCCCATTTTTTTCGGAAAAGGCCTTTTTTCAGGGGACTCAGTCTGTCCACGAAGCAGATCCCGTGGAGATGATCAATCTCATGCTGAAGGCACCGGGAAATAAGGCCGTCCCCTTCCAGCCTTATTTCCTTTCCGTGCCTGTCATAGCCCTTTACTTCCACTCTTGCCGGCCGGGTAATCTTGGCCGAGTAGTTCGGTACACTGAGGCATCCTTCTTCATGGGTGGCAGAGCCTTCTGTTTCTGTGATTATTGGATTGATAACCACCACCGGATTGGCGCCTGCTTCTGAAGGCGTAACATCCATTACAAGGAGCTGGATGGGCTTCCCAACCTGGTTAGCCGCCAGCCCTACTCCTTCGGCTCTGTACATCTTTTCTATCATCCTGTCTATAAACCCTTGAAGTTCTCCGGTTATTTCCCTGACAGGCTCGGCCTTGGTACGCAGTATTTCATGCGGATATACGAGAATTTTCATGACAAGCGGCTTCCTGCAATTTCCTTAGATGTCCCCATGCAATTCACAAGATTGAAATTTGTACTTTTGAGTTATTCTGCCAACAGCTGTATATTCAGGAACAGTATCTGGAACACCGAAGTTTTTTCGCAACAAAATTCGATAATCAGGTACGAAAGGCAGCGGTTCAGAGCTTTCATTCCATGGATTTTAACTGCTGCTCGAACAGAATAAAATATAAACTTTGCTTGTATGCCCTGCAAGGCGCAGTGATACGGTAAGGCAACCTGGTTATGAGAGTGGTAAACATAGATTCTGCCAGGGAGGTCACTATAGATATCCCCGGGCTCAAGGCAGCAGAAGTGGATTTAAGGTTCCTGCTTAGAAGAAATTATCAGAGGGATTCTGCACTCAGCTTTGTCGGGAACCATTATCAACTTGGCGCCCTGGAGAGAAACCTCCTTTACCGAGGGGTCTTCACCAGGGAAACGGCCAAGAAAAGGCGTTCCAAGACGGTAAATGTGCGCCGACTTGAAGGGGCACCATTAATTGTGGATGGCTACAACTGTTTCATAACCCTGGAAAACTGCCTGGACGGGCAGCCCATGATATATGCAGATGACGGTTTTGTGCGTGACGCAAGGCGAGTGTTTAGGAGCTACAGGCCTTCTAAGAAGACACTGCATGCATGGTCCCTTATTGCCAGGGTCCTGAGGAGACATCCCCCGTCTTTCATCCTTGTTCTGTTGGATGCTCCCTATTCAGGAAGTGGAAAGTTTGCAAGTAATATTAATAGATGGCTCAAGGCAGAAGATTTATCGGGTAATGCCCGAACCGAAACAAGAAACGAATCTTTCGTTGCCTCTATACAGGGAATAAAGGCCTCTGCAGATTCCGTGATCATAGACAGATCTGACAGGGTCTTTGACCTGGCCGGTTATATCATAAAAAAAATTCTCAA
>QOAL01000080.1 GCA_003978135.1 Thermodesulfatator sp. | reverse complement strand
CCCCCTGGGAACCACAAAAAAGTCTGTTTTTTTATTTTATTTGTAATAGGAATGTCGTAAAATAGTATCCATTGAATTTTTCTGTATGCCTTCCAGGCACTGAAAGGGGAGATGGATGATGGACGAAACTCGTGAAAAACTGCCCCTGCTCTTTAAATGCTTTAGAGACAGCCTCGTTGGGAAAAATACCAAGGGCATTATTCACAATATCAACAGTCCGCTTCAGGTACTTTCTATGCAGATGGAGCTGCTTCGCATGGATTGTTTGAAACTCAAGGATAGGCTCCGCTCAGGGGATGCCAGCCCGAAGGATCTCGAAGCACTCATGGACAAGAGTATTGAGCGTCTTGCCCAGGTGGAAGAGGTGGTACAGAAGATCAACCACCAGATTTCTGTTATTGGGGCACGGGTTAGCGAAACCGATGACCATGACCAGGGCACCCCTGTTATGCTGAATCAGCTTCTGGAGGAGCATGTGGAATTCTGGAAGGCGGATTTGTTCTTCAAGCATAAGGTGGAGTTGTCCATGAAATTGCCTGAAATTTCCCCTGTGGTGGTCATGAGGGAGGATCTATTCAGAAATGTCATGGACGGAATCATCTTCAGCTGTCTTGAGCAGATAAGGAATCAGCCAGAGCCCAGGATGGAAATCAAGTGCATACCTGGCTCAGAAGGAGTGAAAAATCACAAGGTTATTTTTTCCCATTCAGGTCCTGCCTTTGCGGTGGACGAAATAGCAAAACTCTTTGAACGATTTTCTCAAATGGGGGCAGATGATTTTTCCGCTTTTGAAACCATACCATTGGCCCATTTTTCTTTATTGCTTGCCGATATCAGTGCCATCTTGTTAGGATCATCCATGGATATTGAAGCCAGGCATGTGATCTGCAGACTCTAATGCTGGACAAGTCCTTTTTCTGCAGTTTTTGTGGAAGATCTGCGAAGGTAGCAAACTCTTTCAGTTCATGGCCCAAAAAGAAGAGATAATCAAAAGGGTTTATGAAATCACGCTTTTTTACAGGAAAAAGGATCTTAATGCCAGTACAGGAGGTACCCTTTTAGCTCCTGCTCCTCCTGCTCCATCTCCCCTTGAGGTTTCCCATATACAAATTCTGAAAAAATGTCCTGAACCTGAAAACTGTGACAGATCAGTGATTCATCAGGCAGAAGATCTCTTGATCCGTCAGCGTGTGGAACCAGTGCAGTCCATACTGGATTCATGGATAAAGGGCGCCAAGGCACAGATAAACGGCCATGATGTGCCGTTTTCACAAATTATAAGCTGGTGCCAGGATGCAGACAGTAAGGATGAAAGGAGGGCGATCCGCCGGGAGGCAAGGAGTCTCTGCAGATTTCTTGCGCCTTTTAGCCATGCCACATGGAAGGCACTACTGGACTGCGTTGAAAATGAGCTTGAATATGGAAACTATCTTGACTTTTGTCATGAGAAAAGAGGTCCTGGTTTTGGGCGCTATCCCCGGATAGCAGCTGATTTTCTCAAGGACTCTGATGAAGTCTATTTTTCCCTGATGAACAGGTGGCTTTCCTCAGCTGTGGAACCACTTGAGATGGATGATGCGGATAGGTTTGATGCCATCTACCTCCTGGGCCTTAGGTACCTGGATCACACGTTTCCAGAGAAAATGAAAGGAGGTCTTGGCACGGATAAGGTCCTCGATTTCTTTAACACTTTTGTACCTGAGGGCAGGAGTATCAGGATACATTCAGACGGTGGAAAGGGTCGTCAGGCCTATTGCATTCCAGTGGAAATCCCTGGGGAAATTCACGTCATAGTTGGGCCTTTACAGGGGTGGCAAGACCTGGAGGCCATTTTTCACGAGCTTGGCCATGCAGTATTTTTTGTCAATAACTCTCCGGATCTTTCAGCTTCGGAAAAGGATTACTTCCAGTCTGCCGCACTGTCAGAGGCCTTTGCGTTTCTTTTTCAGGCGCTTTGTATGTCCACCCATTTCCTGGTGGATTTTCTGGGTATTAAACCTGAGGTTGCTCAAATTCTTGAGGCCTTACACCGCATTAAATTTCTAACTCTGAGCAGAAGATATGCTGCAAAGGTCTGCATCGAACACGAAAATTTCAGGAAAAATCGAGTGGCCCACGGCCAGGATCTTTATGCCCGCCTAATGAAAAGATACACAGGTTTTCACTATGATCCAGAGACATACCTTTTTGACCTTATGCCTGATTTTTATTCCATGGACTACTTTGAAGCCTTCATGGGCTCTGTCACCATCAGAAACTTTCTGGAACACAGCTTTGGCCCCAGGTGGTATGAAGGGGAGGGCGCATCAATGATGATGGCCTGGTGGCGCTCGGGTAACCGATATTGCCTTGCCGACTTTCTAAAAAGAAGGTTGGCCAAGGATACAGAATATGAAAGCCTGCTTGATTCAGCAAGCCTTGGGCATGATAGCCTTTTTGAAAACGTCAAAAAAATGGCACAAATTATTTGACATGGCAATTGTGCCTTATTAACGTCAATTATATATATTTCATTGATTTTTCATAGAATAACTGGAGAACAAACCGGATGAGAAACGAATGTGTTCTTGTCGTTGACGATTCCCCTGAAATCAGGGTTTCCATGGCGGAAGTGCTCAAAAACAGGGGATTTTCCGTGGATACTGCAAGTGACGGGCAGGAAGCCATGGAGATGCTGGACAACCGTTTTTTCGACATTGTACTGACAGATCTGGCCATGCCCAGGAAGACCGGCATGGACCTTCTTAAATACCTCACCGAGGCCTCACCGGAAACAATCTGTATAATCATTACAGGTTTCGGCTCGGTACAGGGCGCTGTAGAGGCACTGAAGCTTGGTGCATATGATTATTTATGTAAGCCTATAAAACCTGATGAGGTCCTTATTCTTATCGATAAGGCCCTTGAAATCAGGGAAATAAGGAGAGAAAATATTTCCCTGAAGAGGGAACTCAAAAACAGGTACGGCTTCAAGAACATCATTGGCGACAGCAAGCCCATGCAGCAGGTATTCGGGCTCATAGAAAAGGTTGCTGACACTGAAAGTACCATACTTATTACCGGAGAAAGTGGCACCGGCAAGGAACTTATTGCCCATGCCATTCATTATGCCAGCGACAGGAAGGACAGGCCGTTCATTCCTGTCAACTGTGCAGCCATTCCTGAAGAGCTTCTTGAAAGCGAGCTTTTCGGCCATGAAAAAGGGGCTTTTACCCATGCCATCAAAACGAGAATAGGCCGGTTTGAGCTTGCCAACAAAGGCACCATTTTTCTCGATGAAATAGGCGAGATGAGCCCCTCCCTCCAGGTCAAGCTTTTAAGGGTCTTGCAGGAAAGGAAATTTGAAAGGGTAGGCGGGGTAAACACTATTTCAGTGGACATAAGAATAGTTGCAGCTACCAATATGGATCTGGAAGCTGCGGTTAAGGAGGGCAAATTCAGGGAAGATCTGTATTACAGGCTTAATGTTATCCCAATACACGTGCCTCCTTTAAGGAAAAGAAGGGGTGACATCCCGCTTCTTATTAAGCATTTTATGAAGAAGTTTTGCAGGGGGAAAAGGCAGTGTGTCGAAGGCGTAACGGAAGAGGTCATGGAGATACTTTCCAGTTACGAGTGGCCTGGAAATGTGCGCGAGCTTGAAAATATCGTGGAAAGACTAGTCATATTAAGCAGTGGCAACATGATTACCAAGGAGGACCTTCCTGAACAGATCTTGAAAAATGCATCTGGCTCTTTCATCGCCTCCATGACAAGCGGATTTTTTGAAATGCCGGACGAGGGAATGAGCCTGAGCAAGGCGGTGGAAGAGCTTGAAAAAAAGCTTATACTCCAGGCCCTTGAAAAGACAGGCGGTGTAAAAAACAGGGCGGCAAAGCTCCTAAAAATGAACAGAACCACCCTGATAGAGAAAATGAAAAAATTAAAGCTCATGAAGAGCACCAAAAAGGCAGCATGAATAAAATTGTTAAAAGCAGACTTAATCTATGTTTATTGAAATCGTTTTTTGTTGTGGCAATTGCAACCCTGGTCATTTCTACAGGTTTTGCTGTGGCATCTTTAAAAAGGCCCATGGTTGCCATCTCTTCCATAAAGTCCCTGGACAGCCGGTATTCCTATGTGGGGCCTGCCATGACGCAAATGCTGGAAACCAGGCTGGCTTCGGAAGGGATCGATACCTTCAGCCTCTCTGGAGAAGGGATTGATTCAGACGCTGCGAAATTGTCTGACTTTATCGTGACAGGACAGGTAATACGGGAAGATAACGCCTTTGATGTAAAAATCTATCTTAAAGATCCTGGTACAGGAGAGATTCTGAAGGCTTGGCAACTCAAGGCAGTAAGCCTTGAAGTCCTTGCACAGGATGTGGGATTGTTTTCAGTGAAGCTGGCTGACACCATAAAAAATGCTGAAGATATACTAAAAAACAGGCCTGAAAGTTCACGAGCAGGAAATAGCGGCCAGACAGATATGGTCTCAGATGAATTTCTCATGGCCCGGATGCACCCTGACAAGCTGGTAAGGGAACAGCTTGAAAAGGACCAGGAAAAAGAGCGGGAACAGGAAAAGGAAAGACGCCTTGAGCTGAAAAAAGAACAGAAACAGAGGCAGCAGAGGACTGAGAGTGCAGAGGAGTGGGCCTCGCCTGTTTATGATGTTTACGATCCGGAAAGCGATGATATTCCAAACCCCCAGGCAGAGCAAGAGGCCAACTCCAGTCTGAGTCTGAACCCGGAACCAATTGCTCAGGATATGTCTGGGGAAGACAGTAAAGAGACATCTTGGTACTCATTTCTATGGCCGTTTGGCCAAGACCATGATCAGGAACAAGAAGGCTGGGAAAAGGAGAAGAAGAAACTTGACGAGGAAAGGGCAGCGGGGCAAGAAGCCCCCAAGGTAGTCCAGGAAAACAGGCTTCCCTATCCCCCTCCTCCCCACGAGGATTTTCACATACCATCACCAGTTCCTGTCAATGAAGCCGTAGCCAAGGCTGAAAAGATGTATGCCCAACAACCGGTTAAGCCAAAGGAGGAAGGATGGTTTTCCTGGCTCTGGCCGTGGGGTAATGAGGAGGAAACAGTATCTGCTACTCCTGAACAGGGGCATGGCAATGGGTATATGCAGGCTAAGGTGCAACCGGACAGCACTGTGGGACAGGGTATTGATAACATGATCAATAGCCTTTCTGTTCAAAAGGAGGCCTCAGGAGAGGCTGAAAAAGCCGTTCCTGAAACTGCTGATAAAGAATCAGAGGTTAAACAAGGCATGGACCATATGATTCAATCCATGACCGCCACTCCTGAAGGGAACAACCAGGAGGCAGACGTATCTGGCACTGAACCTGCTGAAACAGAGACCTTTCAGAGACAGGAACACGTTTATTTCGGTCCGCGTCTGAACCAGGAGGAACCCGGGAAGACTGAACAGGAGACGGCATCAGCCATGCCGGAAGAACCGATAGGGCAGAACAAGGACGCAGTTGCTGAATATGATGATACCGAAGTCAATCAGGCCCAGATTGATATTGAATCAGAAGCAGAACAGGATGTACAAGCAAGAGTCCTGGAAGATTTGGAGTCAAACGGGCATAATCCTGCACAACCCGAGTCAGTCCAGCTGGGTTCTCTCAGGGAAACGCCACCTGAGGCCGACTCCTATGCTGCATCTACCGCTGCGGTTGACAGCGTAGCAACCTCACCCCCAGAAGGAAAAGAGGAAAGGCTGATCAATAACGAACAGCCGTCCAACCAGGACGCCGAAAGCCCCAGCCCCTCTGGAGACAGCGGGCCAATATGGCGCTGGTATTAGAGACAAAATTTCGCCTGCTTTATGGGAATATTTCGAGGATACCTTGGAAAAAGGGATTGATCACCCTCAAGGCTTTCAGCTGAATTCTGCCATCAATGCGTCTATGTCAATATTATCATCGGCCCTGTCCCTGGCAGACCCAGGCATATTTCCATTCTCAAGGGCTTCATCTACGGTTTCTTGGATGTCTGCCTGTGACTCCTGGGCGACTTCCTGGATAGGTATAAATTCTGTCTGTTCCAGGTTCATTTCCACGTAAAAGGGATTGTTGCCTTCAGTCCTGAAAGAGAGCCGCCTGCAAACCGGCCTGTCCAACATGGTGGCTACTGACAGGGTAATGGCAGAGGAAATGGTTATTGCCTTGGGTTGGTTGTTCCTGGCTGAAAGGCCATACTGCTGCTCTATTTTCTGCCTGGCCTTGCCTATCACCTGGTTTATCAGTTCACCTACAGAGCTGACAACGTCGTCTGAGCTGTAGCTGTCTGCAAGCTCTTCAGGCGGCAGCCCCATAAATGTCATGGCCTGCCTGTATAGTTCCAGGGCGGCCTGGCCTGAAAGATTCATGATAAACAGCCCTGAATAATCTCCTGTAAACTGAACAAAACAGCCCAGATCCGGTTTAAGGCTTATGGAGGGCACGTCCTGGATTGTGGGAGCGTAGGATATGTTACTGCCAGTAGATGCTTCTATTACTTCCTTGACTGCCTCCCCGAAGACCCTTGCCACCATATCTACGGTTTTTATCTTTTCCTTTGCCATATCCAAACGCTCCCGGAATCTGTTGAAATCTTGTCATGGGCGGGCCTTCTCATCAGGGTAACTGCTAGGGACTTACATTTAGTCTGTCTTCTCTGTTTCCTGGTCGAAGGTGAATTCAGAACTGTCTTCTTCCCACCTGCGCCTTTCATTGACGTAACCAAGCCCCAGGGCTGCTGCTGCCCCAATGGTAAGGCCCATGAGACCTGCAAATACCCATAATGAGGAACACCTGCCGTTGTGTATTGGTTCAAGCTCTCTATGACAGTATCGACAAACTATGGCATTTTTCTTAATTTTTTCCTTGCAATATGGACAGATTTTTCCAAACATCTCCAACCTCCCTGTTTTTTTTGAATCCTTTATCCTGCACGTCATATTGCACCAAGTCATCAAATTTTTACCGGTATGATTGATTTATACCAGATAATATCATGTCTGTATTCAAGTAAAACAGGATAAATTTCCACGCCATTTCCAGCTGCTTCGCTGAGAACCTTGGCAAATTCAGGATCAGTTCTCCTGTTTGCCTGAAAAGCACGGCTTCTGCCCTGAAAAATGAGAAATACCACTGCTGACCTGATTCCAGTCTTTCTTATTTCCATGAGTTCTTGTAGATGCCTGCGTCCTCTGGCAGTGGGTGCGTCGGGAAAAAGAGCTGTTTGGCCCTTCATTAGCGTGCATCCCTTGACTTCTATATAGATCTTTTCGTCATTAACAGTCTGAATCAGAAAATCAAGGCGGCTTTTTCCGTATTTTACCTCACCGGTTATTGAGCAAACGGCACCAAAGGGCGAGATCTCAGGATTTTCAAGAATAGCTCTGGCAATGGCAGGATGGAGCCCTGAATTCAAGGGTATCCATTCACCCTGGAATTTTGCAGCCATGAGGTCCCAACTGGTCTTTCTTCCGGGTTTCCCGGCATATTTTACCAGCAGTTCATTTCCAGGAAAGAGTAGCTCTTTAAGCCGGCCTGGGTCCCTTACATGAACCTTTTGAACCTTAGTGTCCCCGTTTATCTGCGCCAGGGCCAGAAAACGATTCGGTCTTTCCAGGAAGACGGCCCTTTTATCCCAGGTTACCTGGACCAGCCTCATCATTTCTTGAGCTTATTTTCCTCGGCCTCTGACAGGCGGCAGTAAAGCGGCATGATGAGGGCAGGATCTGCCGGCCTTTCACCTTTTTCCATAACCATTCTTTCTGCCAGAAGTCCTGTTGCAGATGGTTTCGGATACCAAAGACAGGACGGGGCAAATGCCGCCCGTTTTTTAAAGATATCTTGGAGCAATGTCCTGTAACAACTGATTCCATCGCCAAGAAACAGTATGTCATTTTCCTTTGGCAGTATTTTTCCCAACTCTTGTGGAGGTACGGCAAGATAGTCAAGTATCCTTTTGGGGCCGTTGGGAAATTCCGGCTGGTAGAGGCTGGCATAGACCTGGCTGCGCCTTGCATCCATCAAGGGACAGATAAGCCTTTGATCTTCCAAAACCGCATTTTCTGCAATTGTGTCCAGGGTGGGTACTCCCAGCAGGTCCAGGGAATGGGCCAGGGCAAAGCCCTTGGAAGTGGCCAGTCCAATTCTAAGGCCCGTAAAGCTTCCAGGCCCAAGGCCCGTGGCTATGAGATCCAGGTCGTCCCATGTTAGGTCCAGTTCCTTCATGAGATAAAGAATGCTGGCAGTAAGCCGTCTGGAATAGGTCTTCCTGCTTTTGAAGGTGATCTCTCCCAGCACGGTACCTGACGAAGTGATAGAAGCCCCCCCGGACATGCATGAGGTCTCTATGGCTAGGATCAGCATGATGTCAGGGTTGGGGCAGGGACGGAATCAGGCCCAGAAGCCTGGCTATGTCATTGTAAAAAACCAGGAGCATTAGAGAACCCAGTAGAAGAAGTCCCACCTGTTGTGCTATCTGCATCTGTTTAGCAGTCAATGGGCGCCCAATAACGGCCTCTATGGTAAAAAAGAACAAATGTCCCCCATCCAGCACAGGAATCGGAAGCAGATTCAAAAGCCCTAGGTTGATGCTCAAGAGCGCCATGAAATAGAAAAGATTCAACATGCCCTGCTCAGCCTGCTGTCCGGCCATTTGTGCTATCATAATGGGGCCACCAAGGGCAGACAGGGGCACCACGCGTTCGATTATTTTTACGAAACCCTGCCATGTGAGCTTGGTCAGCTCCCATGTACGTTCTACAGAGAGCTTGAGTGCAATAATTGGATTGACTTTCTCAATGCGAAGCTTTCCAGCTGCAGTGATTCCTATCAGGGGTCTTTTGATCTCCTCCCCAAAGATATTTTTAACAGTCGTAACCTGAGGGGTAACAGTCAATTTGAGTTCCTGACTGCCCCTTTTTATGGTTAGTTCAATGGGTTCGCCATGACTGTGGCCAATATATTGTGACACGTCATCCCAATTGCTTACTGGCTTGCCGTTTACGGATACAAAGACATCCCCCTTTTTTATGCCGGCCTTCTGGGCTGGAGAATCCGGCTTCACATTTCCTATTTCAGGCAGAAGAACGGGATTTCCGTAAAAGAGAAAGATGAAAAAGAATATGAGCTGGGCCAGGAGGAAATTTGCAAAAGGACCGGCTGCCACTACCATTGCACGCTGGTAAACAGGCCTGTGAGCAAAGGAATATGGCTTATCTTCAGGGGCTATGTCCTCATTGGGTTGTTCCCCCAGCATCTTTACAAACCCGCCCAGGGGTACGGCTGAAATGCAGTAATCAGTGCCGTTTTTTATAATGCCCCATATCCTGGGGCCAAACCCTATGGAAAATTTCAGAACCCTGATGCCAAGGCCACGGGCCACAACGAAATGCCCCAGTTCATGAAAAAAAATAAGGCCGCTCAAGACCAGAAGAAAAGACCAGAAGGTAGTCATCTATGCCTTTGCCTCTATCTGTTCAACACCGGTTTCTGCCTTGAGTCTTGCCAAGGCATCTGCCCGGAGGACATCATCTAGGCTTTTCATCTCTTCTCCTCCGATTTCGTGCAGAACACCTGAGATTAGTTTTGGTATGTCCAGGAAGGATATGCGCTTACTGAGAAATGCCTCAACAGCCACCTCGTTGGCTGCATTGAGGACAGTCGGCGCAGTACCACCTGTCTTCAAGGCCTCAAAGGCCAGGCCAAGGCACGGGAATTCCTGTATGCGGGGTTTCTCAAATGTCAGGGGACCGCATTGAAAGATGTCCAGGGTGGGCAGGTCCAGGTCCATGCGTTCAGGCCACATGAGGGCATAGGAAATCGGAACCCTCATATCAGGCATTCCCAGCTGTGCAAGGATGGAGCCATCCTTGAATTCCACCATGGAGTGGATGATGCTCTGGGGATGTACCACCACCTGTATTCTTTCTGGTGGTATGTCGAAGAGCCAGTGGGCCTCAATGACCTCTAGGCCCTTGTTCATGAGAGTAGAAGAATCCACGGAGATCTTTGCACCCATGGACCAGTTAGGATGGGCCACAGCCTCTTCAGGGGTAATTGCGCTTAATTCTGAGGCCTTCTTCTGCCGGAAAGGTCCACCGGAAGCAGTGAGTATGATTTTCTTGACCTGGTTTTGTTTATAGCCTTGAAGGCATTGAAAAATTGCAGAATGCTCGCTGTCAATGGGCAGCAGCCTTACCCCCTTTTTTCTAACAAGACTGGTCACAAGTTCGCCTGCTGCTACCAGGGTTTCCTTGTTGGCAAGGGCAACATCCTTCCCTGCCTCAATGGCTGTTAGTGTAGGGATAAGTCCGGCGGCTCCAACCATGGCTGAAACCACGAGCTGTGCCTTTTCCATGGCAGCAATGATATTGTAACCCTTTTTGCCAAAGAGAATCATTGTATTTGAGCTGATTTTTGACTCCAGGTCTTCTGCAAGTTCCTGGGAAAAAACCGCAGCCATGGAAGGCTTGAATTCGTCTATCTGGCTCGCCAGAAGGTCAATATTTCTCCCTGCTGCCAGCCCGACTATTTTCAGGCTTCCCCTGGATTTCCGGACAATGTCCATAACGCTTTGTCCTATGGAACCAGTGGAGCCAAGGACAGCTATTTGTTTTGGTCTGGATGACATAGTTTTTTTATCCTGACTGGAATATCTTTTAAATTCGGACCTTAGTTACCCAAGGCTGCAGTGACCCTTTGAAAAATAAAGTATCCAGAAGAGAACAGGACCTGCCAGCAGCAATCCGTCAACCCTGTCAAAGACTCCTCCGTGCCCTGGAAGCATGCGGCCGGAATCCTTCCTGTTAAAGGCCCTCTTTATAATGGATTCTGTAAGGTCTCCTGCCTGACTGGCCAGCCCCAGGAGTACAGCAGCAGCAGCCAAAAGGGTGGGATCAGAAGATCTCATGAATATCAGCCAGCAGATAAGGGCGGTTAGGGCACTGGCTGCAAGACCGCCTGCAGCTCCTTCCACAGTCTTGCCCTTGCTGATGGAAGGGCAAAGCTTTCTTCTGCCAATGATAGAACCCACGTAAAAGGCACCGGTATCTGCAGCAGCAACCACTGCCAGAAGAAATATTATCCACAGGTTTCCGCAGGGCATGGCGTGAATCAGAACTATCAGACTGGCACATAAACCTATATAGGTGGCTCCGAAAACGAACACTGCCATTTCTGTAAACGGGTTTTCGTGGCGCCCGTAGCTGAACAGAAACATGATAATCCCTGCCACAAAAATAAGAAATATGCCAAGGAGAATATTCCAGTTGCCGGGATGAAACATGGAAAAAAGTACAGGGACAAGACCAAGGGCAATCCCCGCCACCTGGAAAGCAGGGGATTTTTCAAAGGTCATGGAGAAATATTCATACAGACAAAAAAAACTTACTGCAAAGGCCAATGAATTAAAAAAGGGCCTGCCACCCCATAACAGTCCGGCCAGGACTACAGAACCCAGGATTAGCCCTGTCAGGACTCGCTGCTTGTGCATCTCAGGAGTATCTGTTCACTGGTCATGCCAAACCGGCGTTCCCTGCGCCTGTAGTCGTTAAGGGCCTTGATGAATTCTTTTTTGTTAAAATCCGGCCACAGGGTTGAGGTAATATAGAGCTCTGAATAGGCGGCCTGAAATAACAGGAAGTTACTCAGTCTTTTTTCGCCACTGGTCCTGATAATGAGATCCGGATCCGGTATATCTCCGGCATACAGAAACGAACGGAATGAGGACTCGTCCAGTTCTTCAGGGTCCATATCTCCTGCCATGCATCTTCTGGCAAATTTTTTTGCCGCCTCTATTATCTCGCTTCTTCCGCCGTAGCTCAGGGCAAGGATCAGTTGCATCTCATAGTTCTTTGAGGTCTTTTCCATGGTCTCCATCAGGAGATTATAGACCCTTTCCGGAAGAGCTTCTATTTCTCCGATAGCTCGCAGCCTGATCCGTTTTCCCAGGAGTTCGTCAATCTCTTTCTGGAGGTATTCGAAAAGGAGATCCATTAATCCCTCGACTTCCTCAGCAGGCCTTGACCAGTTCTCCTTGGAAAATGCATAAAGGGTGAGATAGGGTATATTAAGCTCCCTGGCAGCAGTGACTATTTCCTTGACGGCCACTGCACCCTGTCTGTGGCCCATGATCCTGGGCATGAACCTGCGCCTGGCCCACCTGCCATTTCCATCCATTATGATGGCTACATGGCGAGGCAGAGGCTTGAGTGTTGTTATGTTGGATTTTTCCGCCACTTGAAGGATCCCTAGAATTCCATTATCTCCCTTTCTTTTTCCTGGAGAATCTCCTCAATCTTTTTGATGTACCTGTCTGTGAGTTTCTGTACCTCATCCTGTAGCCTGTACATCTCGTCTTCGGATATCTCCTTATCTTTCTTCTGGGTCTTGAGTTTGTCAATAGCGTCCCGTCTGCAGTTTCTTACCGCAACCCTGGAATCTTCTGCCATTTTCTTGACAATCTTTACGAGTTCTTTTCTCCGTTCTTCAGTGAGAGGAGGAATGCTGACCCTGATAATCTTTCCATCGTTATTTGGAGTAAGCCCGAGATCCGATGACAGAATGGCCTTTTCGATTTCAGCAAGGATATTGTTGTCCCATGGCTGAACAGTAAGAAGCCTGCTTTCAGGAACAGCAATAGAAGCGACCTGATTAAGGGGCATCTGGCTTCCGTAATAATCCACGGTGATGCCTTCTAAAAGGGCGGCTGAAGCACGACCGGTTCTCACATGGGCAAGATCCCGCTCAAAGGCATTGATGGCCTTGCCCATTTTCTTTTCGGTTTCACCAATTACCTTGTTCTTCACCTTGAACCTCCTTGCTCACCATGATGTCACGATTTGACCTGGAAAAATAACAGAAAGCGCCCATTGATGCACTAACCAGAGAGGAAAAATTACTCCGGCTTGATGATTGTTCCTATCGGTTTTCCGGATATGGCGTCCTGAATGTTGTTGTCCTTCAGCATGTTGAACACCATTACAGGAAGTCCGGCATCCCTGGCAAGAGAAATTGCTGCGGCATCCATTACCCGGAGTTCCTTTTCCAGTATTTCGCTGCAGGTTAGACTTGGATACAGTTTGGCATCCTTGAATTTGTAAGGATCCCTGTCATAGACACCATCAACCCTGGTGGCCTTGAAAAGAATATCAGCACCTGTTTCAAGGGCTCTAAGGGTGGCTGCGGTATCCGTAGTAAAAAAGGGATTTCCTGTGCCTGCAGCAAAAATGACGATGCGCTTTTTCCTTAGATGTTTAAGCGCCCTGCCTCTCACAAAGGGTTCTGCCATCCGGCCCACCTCTATGGCTGAAAGAACCCTGCAGGGTACGCCCTGCCTCTCCAGTGCATCCTGAAGGGCAAGGGCGTTCATCACTGTTGCCAGCATGCCCATCTGGTCAGCCATGGCCCGATCCATGCCATGGGCAGCCCCTGATACCCCCCTGAATATATTGCCGCCGCCCACAACCATGCCGATTTCAGCACCTTGTTTCCGGGCCTTGCGAATCTGGCCTGCAACTACAGACAGAAATTCAGGAGAGATACCATAGGGCTGATCACCCATGAGGGCCTCCCCGCTGAGCTTAATGAGCACCCGTGAGTACACAGGAGATTTTTTATCTTCCCTGGAAGCCACTGATTCGAATCTTTCTATTCTTCTCCCACCTTGAATCTCGCAAATCTCCTGATGGAGATATTTTCTCCCATCTTGGCCACCAGTTCATTGAGCAAGTCCTGGATTGTAAGATCAGGATCCTTTACATAGGGCTGATCCATGAGGCATATTTCCTTTAAAAATTTATCCATGCGACCCTGGATTATCTTGTCAATAATATGCTCCGGTTTGCCTGATTCCAGTGCCTGTTTTTTGTATATTTCCCTTTCCTTTGCCAGTACGTCCTCAGGCGCTTCCTCCTTCCTGATGCAAAGGGGATTTGTAGCTGCAATATGCATGGCAACATTCCTGGCAAATTCCACAAACTGGTCTGTCTTTGCAACAAAGTCCGTCTCGCAATTTACTTCCACCATGACGCCCAGTTTGTTCCCGGAATGGATATAACACTGGATGACCCCCTCTGACGTGGATCTGCCGGCCCTTTTGGCAGCAACAGCCAATCCCTTTTGTCTGAGAAAATCCACAGCCTTGTCCATATCGCCGCCACACTCCTGCAGGGCCCTTTTACAGTCCATCATGCCGGCATTGGTCCTTTCTCTGAGTTCCTTGACCATTGCAGCAGTTACATCAGCCATAATATCTGTTCCTCCGTTATTTTCTTTATAATTTGGATTAGTCCAAGGGATATTTCAGGCCTGGCGCGGAATTTTATCATCAAGGGTGATAAAACACCTTCCAGCACAGCAGGCCTTGGTCACAAATCAGGCAGATTCCCTGGCGGTCTCGGCCTGTTCAGGTGTGGTTGTCTGGGAAGGAGGCACTGCCTGGGTATCGGGTACGGCTTCAGCAGCTTCCTGGCCTTCAGCCTCCTCTAGGGCTTCTTTGTCCGTCTCTGCCTGCCTGGCCTCTTCGTGGATTTCCCTGCCCTTGATAACAGCATTGGCAATCAGGGAGGTAAGGAGCCTTATCGCCCTTATGGCATCATCGTTTCCCGGGACGATATAGTCAATACCGTCAGGATCACAATTGGTGTCCACAATGGAAACCACTGGGATGCCCAGCTTGTTGGCCTCCTTGATGGCTATCTGTTCATAACGTGCATCTACTACGTAAACAGCTGAGGGCAGGCCGTCCATATCCTTGATGCCCCCAAGGTTGCGCTCAAGCTTCTGACGCAAGCGTTCCAGCTTTAGTATCTCCTTTTTGGGGAAGCGTTCTATGGTGCCATCCTCGAACATGGATTCTATCTTTTTAAGTTTGTCTATGCTTTTTTGTATTGTGTGAAAGTTGGTAAGCATACCGCCAAGCCATCTGTGATTGACGTATGGCATTCCAGCGCGGCTTGCTTCCTCTTCTATGGATTCCCTGGCCTGTTTCTTGGTGCCCACAAATAATACATTGCCTCCGTTCGCTGCGGTTTCAACAACAAATTCATAGGCAACCTTGAACATCCTGACCGTCTTCTGAAGATCAATGATATAAATGCCGTTTCTGGCCCCAAAGATATAGGGTTTCATCTTGGGGTTCCATCGTCTGGTCTGATGCCCGAAATGGACTCCAGCCTCGAGAAGTTGTTTCATTGTTACGTAAGCCATTTAAATCTTCCTCCATTTAGTGGTTAATCTTCCGCCTTTAAGACACAAACTACCCTTTCACCGGATAAAACGGCACCACCGGGCAGACAAGGCGTGTTTTTTGTGCCGAAATTCGCGTCTTTTTAACATTTGAACGATTTTTAATCAAGTGAATAAAGAAGTAAAAAAAACAACCAGCCCTTTAAAATCCTGTATGAATGCTTATTTTTTATATGTCAGCGGTCATGGAGAATGGTTCCTAGGTAAAAAACGAAAAAAATTGCTCGTGCAAGATATCTTTTTATTGACAAAATAGGTGGCAGGCCATAACTTGAAACAACAAACAGGAGAAATAAGATAAATATGGTAGAAATAACATTGGTCACTTTGATCATACTCGGGGCAGTTTATTTCATATTGCGGACCATACTCCAGCAGGCTGC
>QOAL01000018.1 GCA_003978135.1 Thermodesulfatator sp. | reverse complement strand
CAGTTGGCGGCCGCAGAATCATTTGCAGCATAAAGAAGCCTCCTGAGGAGATCTCCCACAGCAGCAGGATCGGCCTGGGCCATGGCGCCTGCCACTGCGCCAAGCATAACAACAGCCTGCCAGCGTTTTTTCGGGTCAGCATTGTAGAGGAGCCTCTGCATCTTCCTGAGCACCAGCCGATCCTTGGAGGCCATTTTTGTCAGGAGCTCCAGATCTTCCTTCTGTACGGCCTTGGCAACCTCCCTCTTGGAGAAACGTTTTTTCCTGGCCGCCTTGACGGCGGAGCTAGTCCTTGAGCCGGCCAGCGGCGGAGGTGAGGCAGTATGGTACTTCTGCCGGACACCCTGTTCCTTTGTATCCCGAAGATCATCAGCAAGGCGGATGAAACTCAGTGCCCCCTTCACCCTGTGACCTTCGTAGTCGTGTCCTGCAGGGTATATCAGGTGTTTTTTTATGTCGTAGCCCTCAATAAGCGCGTCGTGATAATCCTCGTCGGGCATGAGGTCCCACGCCAGGTCAAGATCGGCGTCACAGGCAAATTCCAGGGCTTCCACCATTGCTGCACCAAGATTGAAGCCCGTCACGTCATGCACGTAAACCGCTCCGCATCTGCAAACCCCGTATTCGAAGTCACCCCTGCGCATTGGCTCCAGTTCTCGCGGCCTGTCAAGTCTTTCATTGCAAAAGGGGCAACGCGGCTCTATAACTTCATAACCTGAACCCATGATTATTTTTCTCGAGCCCCTTAGTCTGTGTCCGAATTTACCTTGGCCTCAAAATCAGGATGGATCGGATAGCCGAGTGCCTTGGCCTTTTCCATTGCCTCCCTGGCTCGGGCATTGTCGCCCTTGTAGTAACAGGCGACAGCAAGATTATTAAAGGCCAGCCCAAAGCTAGGGGCCAGACTCACTGCCTTCTCAGCAGCCTGAACTGCCTCATCCAGCCTGTTTAATTCAACCATGACCGTGGCATAATTTGTAAGGGCAGGTACCATTTCAGGTTTTATTTCAAGTGCCTTTTCAAAATATTCTGCTGCATCCTCCCATTTCCCAAGCTGAAGATAGGCAGAGCCTATATTTGCCATGGCCTCTGCTGCTGCAGGATGAGCATCAAGAGCGGTTTTGTTTTCCCTGATGCCATCCTCAAGCCGCCCAAGCTGGAAGAAAAGAGTACCCAGATTTATCCTGATTTCAAAGGACGCCGGGTCTATTTGAAGAGCCCTTTCAAACTCCTTGATGGCATCATCATTTCTGCCGGCCTTCCAGTAGGCAAGGGCCAGCCTGTGATGGGCCACCACGGAATTCTTGTTTTCTCTTACTTCTTTTTCAAGATCCTGTATTATCTTGTTAACGTCTCCAGATTTAATAGGATTTTGAGCCATCATTCCTCCTGATATTAACTAGTGTCCATCCAGAAATAGGCAATTTTGTTCGAGGACAAGGCGCAAGGAGGCGAAAAAGCGCAGTGTACTGGGCGTACATGAGCATTTTTCGCCGACGAGCAACACAGTCATCGGGCAAAAGGGCCATTTATGGATGGACACTAACTAGTATTCATCACAAAATATGAGGGCCTAAGTCCAATGGCGACAATCGCCGCCAGGCACTGCCGCGCAATCTAAAACAAAACCCTCATTCCACCATGGATACTAATTTATAAAGTAATGTTCCAGTTTCAACTTTAAGTTGCAAGATGCAACATGAACCATCTACCTTAACATAAGTATTGTAAATTCCCATAGGTAATAAAACCTTATTTTTAAAATATTCGGGGCAGAAACATGCAAAGAAAAAAGAGTGACCATCCAAGCCAGAATCCAATACAGGGCGAGCTCACCTGTATTCTCTGCGGAGGTCCGGCTGAATTAAGGGGCCGGTGAGCTAACGCCAAGGTTGCCTGCAGGTCCTGCGGCATAGAGCTCCCAGCCTCCCAGTACCGGGATCAAATAGACGAGATGAAGGATAAAATGATCTGTGACTTCAATATGTCCACAAACTGAAACAGGCAGCCGGTAACGCGGCTGCCTGTAATAGATGTAGTTTGTTCAGAGGCTGTGTCAGACTATCTGTTCTTCCTCCCTGACCGTTACAGCCACCTTGTACAGTATTGTCAGCACCAATCCTCCAACCGCCCATATTGCAGTTGCAATTGTGATTTCAGGAAATGTTGGATGGTATTCAGTAATCACTTCCAGCGGACTAGGTATGAAACCGCCAATTACCAGGCCGACACCCTTGTCAATCCACGTGGCCAGGAATACGCATGCGCATCCAATGGCCAGCCACAGGGGCTTGCGCCTGATGGACGGCACCAGGAGTATAAAGATGCCTGCAAAGCCGATGACAATGCATGCCCTCATGAAAGGCACCAGATTCCCGTACTCTCCAATGCCCCAGAACAGATATTCCAGTGTAGCCTTGTGGCCTGGAATATTACTGTAAAAAGCCGTAAAGAATTCCATACCCATGAAGAAGAAGTTCACTATCATGGCGTAACAGATGGTCCTTGCAATATTTTGCAATGCATCCTGCCCGGCGTCGAACTTGGTGTACTTCCTCAGGAAAAGAAGAAGCATTACCAGGAGAGATGGACCTGCAGCAAAGGCCGAGGCCAGGAAGCGTGGTGCCATGATGGCTGTCAGCCAGAAATGCCTTCCAGGAAGACCGGCATACAGAAATGCCGTTACGGTATGGATACTGATAGCCCACGGTATAGACAGGTAAATTACAGGCTTGACCCAACCGGGACATGGCAACCCCTTCTTGTCTGCAAGAAGTGTATTGTATCCACAGATTATGTTTATAAGCAGATAGCCGTTTAAAACAATCATGTCATAGAAGAGCATTGAGTGAGGTGTGGGATGAATGACCACATTCATCATCCTCATGGGCTGCCCGATGTCAACCACGATAAACAGCAAACACATGATAACTGCTGCTATGGCTATGAATTCCCCGAAGACCACTACCTTTGCGTACTTGGTATAATGGTGAAGATACTTGGGGATAACCAGCATGACTGCTCCTGCTGCAACACCGACGAAGTAGGTGAATTGGGCGATATATACACCCCAGGAGATGTCCCTGCTCATACCGGTAACCCCGAGACCTACCTTCAACTGGTAGAGGTAGGCCAGAAACCCTGCCCCGATTATACAGAGTAAGAATATCACCCATCCCCAGTAAACAGATGACCCTTTTAATGCCTTTTCAATCATGATGCCCTCACACTATACCAGATAGAAAACTGATGGTTTGGTTCCAAGCTCCAGCTTGCGCCGCAGGGAGATTCTCGCCCTGAGGATCTTCCGGACATTGGAATTTTCATCTGCCAGGTTGCCAAAATGCATGACGTCCGGACACGCCTCCACGCATGCAGGTTGTTTACCTTCTGCCAGGCGTTCCACACAGAAATTGCACTTTTCAACCACGCCACGCATCCTGGTGGGAAAGCGCTTGTTCAGCTTCCTGCCCTTAGCCATTTCCTCCTTGAGCTTCACCCTGGGATCAAGCCAGTTGAAACTCCTGGAGCCGTACGGGCAGGCGGCCATACAAAACCTGCACCCGATACACCTGTGATAATCCTGGGCCACTATTCCATCCGGACGCCTGAAAGTAGCTTCTACCGGACAAACCCTGGCGCAGGGCGGTTCATCACAGTGATTGCACATGAGGAGAAAGGGCAGCTTTTCCAGTATCTCATCGTACTCATTATAGCTGTCCGGAAACACGTGCTCGTATTCTTCCTCCCAGATCCACTTTATTTCATTTTTTGGATCACCCCAGTTGGGCACATTGTGCGCATGATGACAGGTATGTACTATCTTTTCAGCCTTCTCCTTGGTGATGGCCTTCATATCAATGAGCATAGCCCAGCGTGTCTTAGGCCCAGTATCTTCTTCTTTTTTGTGGGCCTTTCCATGGTGTCCGCCATGATGACCCTCGTGCTCCATTTCGGCATCCACCTTCCCAGGCTTAAGTAATTCAAAGGCACTGCTTCCACCAAGGCCAATCAACGTTGAAAGGCCGGCCACCTTTAAGAATTTTCTTCTATCCATACTCATAGCTTGCTCCCATTCGGATCATAATGACAATCCCAGCAATAGGGCTGCACTGCCGCGTAATTGTGACATTTATCGCAGAAGTCCTTCTTGTTGGAATGGCATTTCATGCATGTATTCTGCAGGCTGATCCATACCTTCTTTCCTGCCTTGTTCACATACCACCTGTTGCCGTCCCTGAGTGCCTGATCACGCCAGTCATTGAGGAACTGCATGTGGGTAGTGATCATGAAATGGGTATCCTCAACGCATTTCTTCACCGGAAGAGCCTTAATCGCTGGTGTATCAAGGCTGGGCTTCGGCTTTTCTGCAGGAGCACCATGCTGGTACACGAAGGGAAAGAGAAAAATCCCTGCAAAGATCAATAGTCCGATTATGACCTTTCCTGAATCATACATCTTCTGTTACCTCCCCTCTTCCTGGAATCGGTTCGCCGCGCAGGTTAAGACTCCGATCATTTTCACCTTCCATGATCAACGCATTGGCGACCAACTCCGAGACACCACAGACATCAACGCCGGGTACCCAGTATTCCATGGAGGCAGGAAGAACAGCCCTGTCAATTGCACAAACGCATGAGAGCATGTTCACACCAAAGCGTTCGTGTACATATTTGACTGCATTGGCTCTGGGAAGACCGCCCCTCAGCCTGAGCTCCATGTTTTCGCCAGCATTCAGACCTGCGCCGCTGCCGCAGCAAAAGGTCTGCTCCCTGATGGTATTTTCCGGCATGTCGTAAAAGTTATTACAAACGTTCTTTATTACATATCTTGGTTCCTCGAACATGCCCATACCACGAGACGGATTGCAGGAGTCATGGTATGTCACTGTCAGATGGTCGTTTCTACTGGGATCAAGCTTGAGTTTATTATGCTTGATGAGATCAGCAGTAAATTCCGTAATATGAACCATCTTTGCAGACTTTGCATTTTCAAACTTGGTGCCTGTGATGGGGGATACGGGTTCCTCGAGAAAATCAGGAGGACCATTAAATGTATTCATATACTGATGCACCACTCGCCACATGTGGCCGCACTCGCCGCCGAGTATCCACTTGACCCCCAGCCTCTTGGCCTCGGCATATATCTTCGCATTGAGCCGCTGGGCCATGTCAAGGGAGGTGAAAAAGCCGAAGTTTCCACCCTCGCTGTTATAGGTACTCCACGTGTAATCAAGGCCTATGTGCTCAAAGAGGATCAGGTAACCTGCAAGGGTAAAAATCCCAGGCTCTGCGAACACGTCTCCAGATGGCGTGGTAAAGAGGATTTCAGCCCCTTTCTTGTTGAACGGAGGCTCTATGGTAATACCAACAAATTCCTCGATGTCCATGCACATGAACTCGATATTCTGCTTGAAGGTATGAGGAAGAAGGCCCAGGTGGTTTCCTGTCTCGTAGCAATTAGCAACAGGTTCCTGTATCCAGTTTATATTAAGACCAAACAGATTAAGGAGTTCCCGGCCTATAATTGTAACTTCAGCCGTGTCAATTCCGTATGGACAGAACAGGGAACAGCGCCTGCACTCTGTACACTGGAACATATAGTACCAGATCTCCTTGAGGACATCCTCGGTAAGCTTCCTACCACCTGCAATCCTGCCGAGTATCTTTCCAGCCTTGGTAAATTCTCCCCTGTAAATAGACCGAATTAGTTCGGCTCTCACCACAGGCATGTTTTTGGGATCGCCGGAGCCCAGGAAGAAATGGCATTTATCTGCACATGCGCCACACCTGACACAGATATCCATGAAAATCTTGAAGGAACGGTGCTTGTTGAGCCTTTCCCTCATTCCCTCCAGGAATGTCTCCTTCCAGTCTTCTGGAAGTCCCCAGTCCTCTTCCACTGGACTCCAGACGTGGCCATTGGGCATTCCTACTATTTCAACCTTCTCAGGCTTTGCTGGATAACAGTAGATGCCAGGCTTGATTACAGTAGGAATGTCCATCCAGTCCCTTGTGGGGGGACGGAGGTCAATCCTCATCATTTCTTGGGGTGTCAATTCTTTTGCCATGATATCTTTTCCCTTTACTTATTCTCTCTCCAAAGGTAAACCAGCCTCTTTCATATACTCCCTATACATGTCCTCGTACTCTTCATAGGAATGGAACTTGGGCGGCTTGCGCCAAGGATTCTCGTGATATTCCATCCTGTTGGTATTTGCCAGATTTCGAGTGGGACTCATGAACACACCACCCATGTGCATCAGCTTGCTGAAGGGGAAGTAGGCCAAAAGTGTACTTACCAAGGCTATATGTACGAAAAAGATACTGCCGATTCCCTCGGGCACTACCGGATGAAAACTTGCGATGCCGTTTGCAAGGGCCTTTACTGCAGTAATATCCACCCTGTAGACAAACCTCATTAGCAACCCGGAAATTACTATGCCAAGTATGAGAAACAGGGGAAAATAGTCAGCCACCAGGGACATGAACCTCATCTTCGGCAGGCAAAGCCTCCTGATGAGCAGACCGGTCAGGCATAACAGTATAAACAGATCCGTCAGGTAGATCGGGGGGATGCCGATCTGGAACATGCCGTCAACAGCATCCAGGGTCTCCACAAAGCCGGGCACAGGCTGTACAAAAAGCCTCAGGTGACGCAGGGCAATGATCAAGAAGGAATAATGGAAGCCAAGGGCCAGGAGCCAAAGCCACTTTGTGGGATGGTGAATAAGCCAGCCGGATCTCAGATCTGTCCTCATGTTGCGAAAAAGAGATCTGAAGCAGCAGATTTCAAAAAACATCCTCAAGATCACGCCACCAGTGGTGCTTGGATTGTCGATCTTGGACCATTTAATCCATGGCAGGCTGAATTCCTGCCCTGCAGTGGTGGGAATACGAAAGGGCACAGGTGACTTCGCCCACTTGATCACCTTCATGGCGAAGCCAATGAGAAAGATGGCAAAGGCCACATAGGGCAAGGCCACCCCGATCAATGGTTGAAGGCCAGGCACTGATCCGCCCATCCAGGCCGCTACTACGATTGCCACAACTGCCCCGAATGCCAGAATGATACGCGTTATCATCTCTACTCCTCTTAATTAATGTTGTGTTTTTTCCTTTTCCATTTTTTCGAGGTGTTGCTTACCTCGCCGCAACATATACGAAGGACACATGCCTCCCTGAAGTATATAAGGCCTCTTCAGCAAGTCATTTCGCTTGATCTGCCACACCTTTTCCCTGCATTCCATGAATACGTCAAAGGCAAGGAGGGCAAAACGGTCAATCTTTGACTCAAACTCAAGAAACCTTTCCAGCAGGTCATGTTCGAGGACATCTTTAAGCACTTCCTGCCTGATAATCTTTTTAAGTTCGAACATGATATTGAGGGCGCCAGCCGGAGTAAAATCCTGCACTGCCCTTACCCGTATCAGGACGTCCAGATGTTTTTTTGTTGTTTCAGGATCAGGATCGCCGGTAAGCTGGTCGTAAAGGGGCCATACCGAATCGGAGATGGAAGCACCTATGGGATTTGCAAACCTGTTTTTCTGGGAATTCAGAAATTGGGCGGTCTCAGGAGGATAGGTATTGTGAATAACCTTTACCCATTTTTCAACCACCGCCCCCTTTTTTTCATGGAGAATAGCCCTGAGCTTTTCTTCCTGGGCTTGCCTGATGGAATCCTCTTCATGCTTAAAATCAAGAGGATTCAGCTGTTCAAAAATTTGCCGCAGCTTTGAATCCGAACTGTTCACCAATGAAGCCTCCTATGGTAAAGAAAACGGCGTGAAATCGACGTCTTATATTTAGCTCCCCTCCCGGCAAAAGCATTAATGAATGACCATTCAGCCAGGATAGACTATCTATAGACAAAAAGAGCTTGTGTGTCAAGTCACTAATTTGCAAATAAGAGGGTGATTTTAAATGATTACCTCCACGTCAATTTCTTTTTTCCTGATTTTATAGTAGGTTACAAACCGGTGAACACAAGTGAAAATATTTACGCAAGGTGCAGCTGCCACCACGGATTCCCAATTTATGATAGCGGCAGCGCACATTAAAAGGGAGACATATGAAAATAGTCCTGATCAATCCATATTGCCTTGATCCAAGACTTCAGGATTATGACATCAGGGTGGTACCAATAGGGCTTTATTACATTGGTGCATGCCTCAAGGCGGCAGGGCATTCATGCGAGATCCTGAATTTCTTCGATATGCAGGGCAAACAGGGCCAAATAAGGGAAATCCTCAGGTCCATTTCACCAGATCTGGTTGGCATATCCATACTTCATGCAAACAGGTGGGGAGGAATCGATATCGCCAGGATCTCCAAATCTCTTTTTCCGGAAATTCCCGTGGTCTTTGGAGGCCCTGGTGCGGTATTCCTCTGGCAGCACCTGCTTAACCACTTCAGGGAAATAGACTTTATCGTCATGGGAGAAGGAGAACATACCATGACCAGCATGGCCGATCTCCTGGCCCAGGGCAAACACGGCAAAATTCCCGGCCTTCCTGGAATTGCCTCAAGGCATGGCAAGACCTTAATGGCCAATGATCCCCCGGCCTTTATAGAAGATCTCGATACCCTGCCCGATCCATCCGAGCATTTTACCTTCCAGCATGTGATCTCATCCAGAGGCTGTCCGTGGAATTGTGCTTTCTGTGGCTCCCCCAGGATATGGAAGAGAAAGGTGCGTTTTCACAGCCCGGACTATTTTGTAAACCAAATAGCAAATCTTGCCAGCAAGGGTGAAAAATTTTTTTATGTGTCAGATGACACCTTTACCCTGAAAAAGGATCGGGTAATTCAAATCTGCAAGGGCATTATAGACAAGAATCTTGCCATAAACTGGGCTGCTATCTCCAGGGTTAATCACGTGGACGAAGAAATTCTCTACTGGATGAGACGGGCCGGATGCATACAGATAAGTTTCGGTGTGGAAAGCGGCTCCTCCAGGATCAGAAAGACCTTGAACAAAAACATCACCAACAGTGAGATAACAAGGGCCTTTGACATGGCCTCGGCCCTGGGACTCATGCCAAGGGCCTATTTCATCTACGGCTCTCCCGGGGAAAACAAGAAAAGCATTACCGAAAGTATAAGGCTCATGGATAAGATAAGGCCGCTCAGCGCCATCTTTTATATCCTTGATATATTCCCCGGCACCGCCCTCTACGATGATTTCAAAAGGCGCACCGGTGCTACAGACGACATATGGCTAAAGCGGGTGGAAGATATCATGTATTTTGAAACAGATTCTTCAATATCCCGAGAAATGGTACTGAGTTTTGGCAAAAGACTGCGAAAGGCCTTTTACAAAAACCTTCCCAGATATGCCGAATCTGTAAAGTTGAAAGACATGCCTGAACTTCACGCCCTTCACGCTGATTTTCTGTCACGCCTTGGTATGACCTTTGCCTTCGGTGATTATTCCAACATCAAGGATATTCCTCATCCTGACAAAACGGCAGAAAAACTGTTTAGAAAGGCCTTGGAGTTCCACCCTGATGAACGTGCATACCTGGGATTGGCAATGCTCCTTCAAAGAAAAGGACAGCATCTCCAGGTGCTGGAATTATTGGAACAGGGCCTGAGGCACTTTCCTGATGCCTTGGACATGAATTTGTGTTACGGGGTCAGCCTGATGAACAGCGGAAATCAGGAAAAGGCATTGCAAATATTTCTCAGGAACAGTCACAGCCCCAGGGCACTTGAATACGCCAGGTATTGTGCAGATCTCCTTGGTAAAAAAGATCTGGCCATGGACCTTGGCAGAAAGATTCAGGTGCTTTCTGCGAAACAGACAAGTCAATAAAAGACGCGCTGTGCGCAAGGAACTACACTGAATAGGTCACTGACAACACGTATCAGGTTTCGGTTGACATTGTTCCACAGGCCTTTTAAAAAATATTTCACAAGGAAAAACTGGTGAATACAAACAGCAAAAATTTCACTCCAAGAATAACTGTTGCCGCCCTCAGAGGCGGGTCAGGAAAAACCATAACTTCACTGGGACTTGCCAGGGCACTTGCTGAACAGGGGCATAAAATTGCCACCTTCAAAAAGGGGCCTGACTACATAGATGCTGCCTGGCTGGGCATGGCTGCAGGAAGGGCCTGCCGTAACCTTGACCCCTTCCTCATGACTCAGCAGACTATCATCAGATCGTTTCTCCAGGGGTCTGCTGGAAGTAACCTTGCCATAATTGAAGGCAATCGTGGACTCTTCGATGGCGTTAACCTGCAGGGAGGCTTCAGCACTGCCGAGCTTGCCAAAACACTCGGCTCTCCAGTGCTGCTCGTGGTTGACTGTCAAAAAGTAACCCGAACAATGGCTGCGATGATATGCGGCTGCAGGGACTTTGACCCTGGCACCAGAATATTGGGGGTCATCCTAAACAGGGTTGCAGGCTCACGCCATGAAACCATGCTGAGACAATCCATAGAAGAATATGCCCAGATACCTGTTTTAGGCAAGATTCCCCGGATGAAAAAAGATCCTCTGCCCATGAGGCATCTAGGCCTTACCCCTGCAGACGAATACGCCGGACCTGAAAAGGCACTGGATCTCCTGGCAGCCATCATCAGGGAAAACCTGGACATAAATCGCCTTTTGAAACTTGCACGGGAATCCGCCACCAGAGTTCAGCTCAAGGAACATCAGGCGGAATGTTCTGAAAAATCCAGGTTCAGATCTCCGGTAAGGATAGGAGTTATCAGGGATGCGGCCTTCCAGTTTTATTACCCGGAAAATCTCGAGGCCCTGGAACGGGAAGGTGCAGAGCTGGTATTCCTGAATGCCATATCAGACAGGGATGTTCCAGATATTGATGCTCTTTACATCGGTGGAGGCTTTCCAGAAACACAGGCGGAACAGCTCTCGGCCAACCGGGAATTCATGGAACCACTAAGAAACATGATAGAAAACGGGCTTCCGGTTTATGCTGAATGCGGAGGTCTCATGTATCTTGGCAGAAATCTACTTTGGAAAGACCGCAGCTATCCAATGCTTGGCGTTCTGGACTGGGATTTCGTACTGAAAAAGAGACCCGTGGGGCATGGATACAGCATCCTTGATTTTGTAAGAGAATCGCCCTTTTTCCCTGCAGGGGACGTTCTAAGAGGCCATGAATTCCACTATTCATTGCCTGTTCGGGCAGGCAATGAAAATGGCTATTTCTGCTGCAGAGTTCAGCGGGGGCACGGATTTGACGGAAGGGCTGACGGATTCTGCTATAAAAATGTTTTCGGCACCTATACCCACATCCACGGCCTGGGCAATGAACAATGGGCTGCCAGGATGGCTGCTGCTGCTCTTAAGTACAAGAGGAGAAGGCTATCAGCATGCAATGACACAGATTTTCCCATGGAACAGACAGGAAATTGAAGATTATGGAGAAAAGCATTTTGAGCAAAATATCGAAATAGGCTTGACAACAAGAAGGGCTATCGTCTATATGAAATCTGTCTAAGACTGACAGGTTTGGAAAAAGGGGGGAAAGTTACCCCGCAAATTAATAAAAAAGGAGGAAGCTATGTTTCAGATTGAAATCGATTTTGACAAGTGCCAGGGCGACGAGGAATGTGTAAACGCATGTCCATCAGAGGTTTATGACTTTGAGGATGACAAGCCTGTTATCGCAAGGCCTGACGACTGCTTGGGCTGTGAAACCTGTGTAGAGGTTTGCCCGGTAGGCGCAATCACTGTAGAAGAAGTCTAGCAAGCAACATTCGGATACAGGAATAAAAAGGGGCCGTTGGCCCCTTTTTATTTTTCAGGTGTCAGCCCGGTCTTACAAGCCAGATTGCCTACAGCCTGGCCATGAGGTATGCATTCTTTTTCAGCTCCTTCAAGGATATGCCTGGCCTTTTCTATATCCTTGGATATCTGGGCTGCAAGCTCATCAGGCCCAGAGAACTTCTTTTCTTCCCTGATCCTGGCTACAAGGTTTACCTTGATCTCGTGTCCGTAAATATCCTTCTTAAAATCAAATATATGTACCTCGGCCCCCAGCTTGTTGTCTCCAAATGTAGGATTATAACCGATATTTATCACGCCGCCATAACAGGTGTCTCCATGAAGAACCTGTACGGCATATACACCGGGCTTGGGGCATAGATCTTCCCTGTTGATAGCAAGATTGGCAGTTGGGAATCCCACAACAGGGCCTCCCCTTTTCTTTCCTTTTTGAACCACTCCCCTGATCTGGTAATATCTGCCAAGCATTTTTCGTACTTCCCTCATGTTCCCCTGTTTGACCAGTTCACGAATGGCTGTACTGCTTACAATCTTGCCGTCTACCATCACTGGCTGAACCACATGAACATTAAAGCCCAATTCTGTGCCCATTTTCTTCAAGAAGCTGATGTCACCCTGCCTGCCTTTTCCACATGCATAATCATATCCTACAACCAAATCGCGGACGCCAAGACTTTCCCAAAGTATGTTTTTCACAAAATCTGTGGCCGTAGTCTTTGCAAAATCCCTGGTGAAGGGCAAACAGACAAGATGATCGATTCCAGCCGCCATGATAAGTTCCACCTTCTGCTCCAAGGTGGAAATCAGCTTGGGAGGATTGTCAGGTCTAAGGACCTTCATAGGATGGGGATGAAAGGTAAGGGCTACCCTATCCCCTCCTGTTTCCTTGGCAATCTCCACCACCTTGCTGAACAGGGCCTGATGGCCCAGATGCACGCCGTCAAAATTGCCTATGGTAAGGGCGGCCTTGTAAAATGGTCTTTCAATCTCCCTTAGATCAGAGTATATTTTCATGAGTTGTATCCACTGTGTTTTTCAGCCTGGCAAAAAAATCCACGGCTGAAAAGGCTTTTTTAACGGGGTCAGTTTACTCCTGCCGGACGATAATTTTAATCTGGTTGAAGGTAATATGACCCCTTGACAATGGCAATACCTCCATATTTAATACAGGCTCCTGTGCCGAAGTGGCGGAATTGGTAGACGCGCTAGATTCAGGATCTAGTGGGAGTTATTCCCGTGGGAGTTCGAATCTCCCCTTCGGCACCATCCCTCTTGTACCACATACAGTAACGTTTCCATATTGTCCTGTGTGTGTCTTGAGCCCTTGATCAATCCTCGAGCTCATGACCTCGAGCCAGGGCAGGAGTTTCTTGAAAGGCTTTACAGAAACATTCCCAGTTTGTATCCATGGTCCGGGGACGAGCATTCCTTTCAAGATTTCACCAACAGCCGCTGTGCGGGCTACATACTCTTTCTGGATACATACCCCAACAGTCCTACAAACTTAAGTGCGGCTAAAGCTGGCTTCCTCTTGGTGAAATCTTGAAAGGAACTGCTCGTCCCTGTCCGAAGCCATCGATTCACTAGGATGTGTCACAGGCAGGGGATGCTACTCCTTTTACTATTTCAAAATTCTAAAACGCAGCCTGAATACAGCACAATAACGACCCCATGGATCAGTGTAGTTACGATATATTCCTCATTTGGCATTCCAAGAAAGAAGTGCCGCTGCCACCACGGCAAATATAATACCCAGTATCTGTCTAGGCCTTAGAGATTCATGAAGAATTACCACTGCAAGCACCACGGTCACCACTGGATACATTGCTGTTAACGAGGAAATTACTGATATTGGTCCTGCCTTGACTGCTGAAAAAAAGAAATAGAGTCCAATAGTACCAAAGACACCTGTGAGCACAGCATACAGGATGCCCATAAAATCGCCCTGGAGTCTGGGGCCGAGAAACCAAACTACTGCAATACTGGTGAACAGCACACCTATGCCCTCGTAAAAGACAGATGCTGCAGGCGAGATGCTTTTCAGGGATAGTTTTGGGAAAAAGGCCCATAGCCCCCAGCACAAAAGTGCTGCCAGGGCATTTCCAAGCCATTTAATCATTACCAGCCTCCCTGGAAAGCCATAAGTATGTTGTCACAGGGCAGATGCATATGCGACACTTTCAGCAGATACAGGCAGGTTTTTGCGCGGATTTATCTGGGAGCATTCTCTTTTATCCGGTTCACTTGTCCTGAATCAGGAATATGTTCTCTGCCTCTGATTTGTCCTCATGCATTGATGGCTCCGGACAGGGACGGGCAGTTTCTTTCAAGATTTCACCAAGAGGAAGCCAGCTTTAGCCGCACTTAAGTTTGTAAGACTGTTGGGGTATGTATCCAGAAAGAGTATGTAGCCCGCACAGCGGCTGTTAGTGAATCTTGAAAGGAATGCTCGTCCCCGGGCCATGGAGACAAACTGGGAATGCTCCCACTTTATTGAGAAAACATACAAGAACGCCGCAACTAATTTATTTTATGCGCAGATACCGCCTCTTTCCAACCTTAAGGACTATGCCTTCATCTGGCACAGCTATTTCTTCAACCTTTATCTTTTCTCCCTTAACTGCGACGGCTCCCTGTTTAATAAGTCTTCTTGCCTCTGAGGCACTTTTCACCAGCCCGGCCTCCTTGAGGACCCTGGGCAGGAATACCTTGGTCCTGTCTGATTCGGCTGGCAAGGCATATTCTGGTATATCATCAGGTATCTCACCCCTGGCAAACTGTGCCTCAAAACCCACCCTGGCTGCCCTGGCTGCCTCTTTTCCATGAAATCTGGCCACCAGCTCCATGGCAAGCCGGGCCTTTGCCTCCTTGGGATGAAGTGATCCGTCCTTTATAGCTGCCTTAATGCCCTGGATTTCCTGGAGAGAAAGGGAACTGAGCAGCTCGTAATAACGAAACATCAGGTCATCAGAAATGGACATTAGTTTCCCGAACATGCTGCCAGGGTCTTCTGTAATACCCACGTAATTTCCAAGGGACTTGCTCATCTTGTTTATGCCATCCAGCCCTTCCAGGAGAGGCATTGTTAGGACGATCTGGGGTTCCTGGCCGTATTCTTTCTGGATATGGCGGCCAACTAAAAGATTAAAGGTCTGATCAGTGCCCCCCAGTTCCACATCGGCCTTCAAGGCCACGGAATCATAACCTTGTATCAAGGGGTATATGAATTCATGTACAGCAATGGGTTTCTGGTTCTGAAAGCGCTGTTTGAAATCCTCCCTCTCAAGCATCCGGGCCACTGTGTACTTGGCACACAGCCTGATCATATCAATGGATTGCATCTTGTTCATCCAGGAGCTGTTAAATGCCACCTCTGTCTTTTCAGGATCAAGAATCTTGAATATCTGCTCCCTGTAGGTGGCGGCATTTTCCTGTACCTGCTCCGGTGTCAGAGGCGGCCGGGTATCTGACTTTCCCGTGGGATCTCCTATGAGTCCTGTGAAATCACCTATCAGAAAGATTACATGGTGACCCAGATCCTGGAAATGTTTCATCTTCTGGATAAGCACAGTATGTCCCAGATGCAGGTCCGGGGCAGTGGGATCAAAACCTGTCTTTACACGAAGGGGGCGGTCCTCCCGAATTGCCCGTTCAAGCTTTTTCCTCAGTTCTTCCTCGTCAATTATGTCTACAGCACCCCGCCCTATTGTCTCCAGGGATTTTTCTATGTTCTTTTCCATTGTATTAAACGGACCTGCCTCTATTTTGCATAATCTACAGCTCGGGTTTCCCTGATAACGGTCACCTTGATCTGGCCTGGATAGGTCAGCTCGTTTTCTATCTTCTTGGTAATATCCCTGCAGAGCATGGAGGCCTCGGCATCAGTGAGTTTTTCACTGTTTACCACAATCCTGATCTCGCGCCCAGCCTGGATTGCAAAGGATTTTTCCACGCCTCCAAAGGATGTTGCTATACGTTCCAGGTCTTCCAGACGCTTTACATAACTCTCCAGCATTTCTCTTCTGGCACCAGGGCGGGCACCTGAAAGGGCATCCGCAGCCTGGACCAGCACTGCCAGAATGGTTTCAGGCTTAACGTCTTCGTGGTGGGCAGCAATGGCATGAATCACGTCCCTTGATTCGCCATATTTTTTTGCCAGGTCAGCACCTATAATAGCATGGGAGCCTTCCACTTCGTGGTCAACTGCCTTGCCGATATCGTGCAGCAATCCAGCCCTCTTGGCCTTCTTCACATTTATGCCGAGTTCTGCAGCCATGATACCACACAGAAATGCTACCTCTATGGAATGCTGCAAGACATTTTGTGCGTAGCTTGTACGGAATTTGAGTTTTCCAAGGAGTCTTACCAGTTCCGGATGAATGCCATAGACACCCACGTCAAAAGTGGCCTGCTCTCCGGCTTCCCGGATGGTTGCGTCTATTTCCTTCTCCACCTTTTTGACCACTTCTTCTATGCGGGCAGGGTGGATTCTTCCGTCCAGGACCAGGCGTTCCAAGGCCACTCTGGCCACTTCACGACGAACAGGATTAAAACCCGAAAGAAGAACGGCTTCAGGAG
>QOAL01000074.1 GCA_003978135.1 Thermodesulfatator sp. | reverse complement strand
ACAGTTGTGGTCCCGTGATTATTTTCTTAATAACATACCAGGATAAAATTTTTCTTTCCTGGCTAAAAACTTCACCCCTTAAGGAGATGAAATATGATTATCAGAAGGCCGGCCGTAGCCAATCAATTTTACGATGGAGATCCTGTCAGGCTCAGGGCTGAACTTTCCCGCCTAATTCCAACCACGGCACATGCCAAACCCGCTCTTGCCGCGGTCAGTCCCCATGCAGGATATATCTATTCAGGACACGTGGCCGGAGCTGTTTTCAGCAGGGTGACAGTTCCGGAATACGTGATTGTCATGGGCCCTAATCACACCGGCTATGGCTCCTACGCTGAAATCATGACAGAAGGAGTATGGCAAATGCCCTTGGGAGATGTGCCAATAGCCTCTGATCTTGCAGACTTGATTCTGAGCCGGTCCAACATACTACAGGAAGGCTACCAGTCCCATCTCTATGAGCATTCACTGGAGGTGCAGATACCATTTCTGCAGTATCTTCAGCCAGATCTCCATATTGTCCCCATCTGCCTGGGACCGCTTGATCTTGAATCCTGCCTTGAAATAGGCAGGGCCGTGGCAGCTGCAATAAAGGCATTTTCAATGCCGGTGCTCATTGTGGCAAGTACGGACATGAGCCACTACGTGACCGCAGACACCGCCAAGGAGATGGACACTCTTGCCATAAAAAGGATTCTTGCCCTTGATCCACAAGGGCTTTATACCACGGTCAAGGAAAATGGAATAAGCATGTGCGGTTATATCCCTACCACTATTGCCCTGGAGGCCTCAAACCTGCTGGGAGCCAAACAGGCAGAACTTATCAAATACGCCAACTCAGGCGAAATAAATGGTGACTACAACAGGGTAGTGGGTTACGCAGGCCTTGCTATAAGATAAAAGCTTTTTAATCTGGCTTATAACTCCAGGATGCTGGAAAACGGTAAACCCCGCAGGATAGCTGGATCGCGGGGGCTTGCGGACACCGCCTGCAGTAAGTGATTACAGACTCCTGCAGAATTTCGGTATTAAAGAGCAAATCCCCAATCCCTACTTCTTGACAAGGAATATCCGTGCATCTATATTTCAAAAAATGCTGCTGGGGGATCGTCTAACGGCAGGACCGCAGACTCTGGATCTGCTAGTCTAGGTTCGAATCCTAGTCCCCCAGCCAATTCTTTTCACGCACCAGGGGTGGGTTTGGGATGGCCTTGTCCTGTTGGTGCCTTTTTATCAAGCATAAGCCTTCTATACGCCTTCCGGGAGAGTTCATGACACGTGAGGATACAGGCAGAAAACTCGGCAGCAAAAACCCTCTTCGTATTCTTCTGGCGGACGATGACAAGGCGGTAGCAGACGGCTTCAGAAACATTCTTCAGGATGCTGGATACAACGTAGTAGCTGTTGCCTATAATGGGGTGGAGGCCGTGGAAAAAACGGCTGAATTCAATCCCAACATGATCCTGATGGATATCAAGATGCCCTTACTGGATGGCCTCGAAGCCGCCAGGGCCATAAACAAACAGTCTGGCGCCTTTATTCCCATAATCCTGGTTACTGCCTATGCTGAAAGACGCCTTGTTGAACGCGCCAAGGGACGCGGCATCCTGGGCTATTTAGTAAAGCCTGTACATCTGGATGATCTTGTTCCTGCTATCGAAATGGCCTGGTCCATCGCCCAAACTATTAGCGCCCTGGAGGGAGTGGTAGAAAATCTTTCCGAGCAACTGGAAGCGAGAAAACTGGTGGAAAAGGCCAAGGGCATTCTGATGAAGCATCTTTCTGTGGACGAAGAGACGGCCCTTAGAATGATGCAGAAGGAGAGCAGAAGGCAAAGCATTAAAATGAAGGAACTGGCCAGGGCCATTATTGCCTCTCACTCAGTCCTTTCCTGAGCCTTTACCTCACTGGATCTGCTGATATACCGTTTTTGGCCTGTATTTCATATTCCCTTTCAAGCACCATGGCAATTTCTTTAACCCGCTTTTCCAAAAGCCTCAGGCCTGATCTGGCCTCTGTGCAGTTGGGATTCAGCTCCAGGGCCATCTCAAAGGCCTTTCTTGCCTCTACAAACCAGCTACCCTCGAGATAGCTCTCACCTGCCAGGCAGTAGGCTTCATCAAGCCCCATGGGGAACAGGGCATCCAAAAGCCTTTTCGGGCCCGTTTCTCCTGGCCAGTGTTCAGCAGGAGAATTCATGGCCTCCAGCAGATAACGTACAAGGAGTGCATTTTCCTTCTCTTGCTTCAGGACTTCGATTAAATAGCCTCCAGCATGTTCCAGAAGAAGGTCGATTCTCTTTATAGCCCTTTTTATTTCGTGGGCGGTTTCTTCGAAAAACTCCATTCCGGGCCCGTCTCCATTATTGTTTGGATGGAGCGGCAGCTTGGTCTCCGATGGATAGGATTTCCTGTATCTTTCTATCATGTAGGCGTTTTCCTTTAGTTTCATGGCCTCATGAAAAATTGCACCTATCATCCAGTCCAGCATGAATCCGTTTTCATCCCTTGCAGGATCACTATCTCCCCAGAGCACGTGGCAAATGTCCTTCAAATGCCACAATTTGCCCTTGTCCTGCTGGGTGCCAACCCAGAAATCAAACCCTTCGTATCTCACTCCGTATTTGGCTGTATGCTCCTTGAGATCTGTAAAAAACGAGCAGGAATCCAGAAAATCCTTTACGACATTTTTAAGAAAAAGGTCCCTTTTTTCCTTTAGCCAGCAAGTATCCATCTATATGTTCTGCTCCGCTAAAAACATCATTTTCTCCCTGACTGCCAGGGCTAACACCCTGTCTCCTTCTCTAAACATCAATCTCTTTTGGCAAAGGCTGTTCACAAATGCTTCAACTTCACCCCTTTGGCGACCTTGAACCAGCGCCTCAAGCCGGTCCAGGGTAACCGGTTCCTGACACGCAAGATAGAGGTTTCGGGAACTGCCTGTAAGGCGGTGTTTCAAAGTATGCCCACCTGGAAGTATTTGCCTGATGGTCAGAAAATGCTCGCCGTCCCTATAGGTCAAGAGCTTGCCCCTGTGTGCAAGTTCAGCCTTTTCCCTGTTTATTGAAGCCACCTTCTGCTCTACCTTCTTCCATAGCTTGTATTGTTTCTGCCTGTCTCCCCGGTATCCTAAGATCAAGGGCACAAGTTTTGATGCCACATTATCAGGGAACAAATGAGAATAGTATGGGTGCCTCTTAACTGCGACGATATTAAACTTTTCAGGCTCCCTGTACACGGGACTTTCTGCGCCCAGCCAGAAAGAGACGGTTTTTAAGGGGGCAAACGGCCACACAAAGTCCAGGTTAACAAGGGTTTGCCTAACTTCCTCATCGGAACTTCCGGGAAAATGCAGAATAAGATTGGCTTGAAGCCTAATATCCAGTTCGGTGCAATGACGCATTATTGCCAGATTCTCAATGGCTGAAGATCCCTTGCCAAGCCTTCTTAGCAGGCTTGTGCTCAAGGCCTCTATGCCAACCTGAACATCCGACAGGCCTCCACGTGCCATTACCGCAAGGTCTTTTCGGCAATGGCCCACCCGCAGTTCTGCAAAAAAGGAATAATCCCTCTTTTGTCTGTGGATAAGACTGAAAATTTCAGGTGCCTGTTTGGCAGGCAGGCAGTTGTCCATAAAAGCAAAATCCAGCACACCGTACCTGCTGCTTAGCGATTTTACTTCTGAGGCCACTTTCGTAGCTGTCTTCGCCCTGTAGCCTTTCCATTGGAGATTCAAATTGCAGAAATTGCATCTGGACCACCAGCATCCACGAGATGCCTCCAGTGGCAGAAGCGGAGAAATGCCTGCAGCTTTGGCCCCAAGCTGTCCAAGCTCCCGAAAATAATCATCATAATCAGGGGTCGGAAGCTTGTTGACATCGCCAATCTGCTCCTTGGCTTCCAGGCTTTTGCTTTTCTTTGCTCCGCCTGATATGGCCCGGCTTTTTATCCTTTCTGACCTGCCTGAAAGAAAATGCCAAAGATCCAAGAGGGGGCCCTCACCCTCCCCTGTTACTGTGTAATCAACAAAGGGAAAGGCCGCCAGGATGCTTGGACCAATTGGACCCGAGCAGCTGGCGCCGCCAAGGACTATAATGGTTTCAGGAATCCTTTCCTTAAGTTTCTTGGCAATGTAAAGACCGGCTGTCATCTGGTTCAGGCACAGGCTCAATCCAGCCAGACGCAATTCCGCAAAGACCTGATCCTGGATGAAATGGTCAATGATATTTGCAGCGACGGTTGTTATCTGGTTGAAATCAAGACGAGATCGCTCCCTGCCGAACCTGTTTCCCAGGGCCTTGTAAAAGAGCTTCTCCGGACCATTATGCTTTGGAAAAAGCAGGGCAGCAAATACCGATTCTGCTGCCCAGCTTGACTGGCTTATTATGAGATAGTCTTCGAAACCTATTTCTGCTGCCAGGCGCAGATATGGATGAAAAGCCCTCACCTCAATTTCAGGCTCCCTGGTTTTCAGAAAGGCCTTCAGCGCCCCAAGCTGGACAGAAGGCCGGTTGAACAGCGGCCATGGAGGAGAAATGAGGGCTATATCCAAGGTGGTCTTCAGCGCTGCTGTCTGCTGCTTGGCGCAGCTATGATTCCAGGCCCGAGAACCTATGGACGACCATGGGCAGCCATGGCCATGAGCTTCTGGATCCTATCCTGGATTGGGGGATGGGTACTGAATAGTTTGGCCACAGAAGACGATGTCAACGGATTTACGATATACATCTGTGCCGTGGCTGGATTCACGTTCATGGGCTGCCTGTGATTCCAGTCTTCCAGCTTCTGCAAGGCGCTGGCCAGGGCCTGTGGACAGTTGCAGATCTTCGCACCGGTTGCATCAGCCAGGTACTCCCTGCTCCTGGATATGGCCATCTGTATGAGCATGGCTGCAATAGGTGCCAGGATCATCATTACAATGGCACCGAGCCCGCCTCCGTCATCGTCGTCCGAAGAACCGAAACCACCAAAGATAAAGGCCCACTGGGCCATGCTGGCAAGATAACTTATTGCACCTGCCATGACTGCGGCTATGGAGCTTATTAGGATATCCCTGTTCTTGATATGAGCCAACTCGTGGGCCAGCACACCCTCCAGCTCCTCCCTGCTGAGTATCCGCAGGATACCTTCGGTTACGGCCACTGCTGCATGGCTGGGGTTCCTGCCTGTTGCAAAGGCATTTGGAGTCTGTTCAGGAATAATATAGACTGCCGGTTTTGGAAGTCCTGCCCTCTGGGCCAGGCTTGCCACTATGCTGTGAAGCTGCGGGGCCTGTTGTTCGCTTACGGGTCTGGCTCCGCTCATTTTCAAGGCCAGCTTGTCGCTGAACCAGTAAGCACTAAGGTTCATAACTGCGGCCAGAACAAGCGCAATCATCATTCCATGCTGTCCGCCCATGGCACCCCCGGCCACCATGAAGAGGGCAGTCAGGCCAGCCAGAAATATGAAGGTTTTTAATACATTTGTCATAATAAGATACTGTTCTCCTTACCTTTCATGTTTTTTCAAGCATTCCCTGTTTGTCCCTTGACGAGAAAGGACACAAAAAGGGAATGCTCCCGTGTTTTTCATTCAAGTTTATTCACAAAGAGACCTTGTCCCACAATATGATCACTGTTGTACCCAATTACAAGACCTTTGCCACTGACCATTCCCTTTACAGGCATTCAGGAACCGGCGCCACACATTGGAAACTTGACACTCATGGACATTTTAGATCGCAAAGGCTGCCAGCCAGGCCAAATGTCACCGGTCTTGCGTGAACTGAAGCAGGCTGTTGGTCTGTATTTCCCCTGTACCGGCCATGGAACATGCCAGGCTCATGTTTAATCCGGGACGGGCAAGAAGTTCTGCTGCAATCACTTTGCAAACTGTATCATTTCCCGGACGGCATAAGGCTGATCAGCTTCCGGATATCATCTCCGTGGCCTTTTCAACGTCTTTTTTGCTGCCTATGAAAAGCGGCACACGCTGGTGCAGACTAGATGGCTTGATGTCGAGTATCCGCTGGTGGCCGTCTGTGGCTGCGCCGCCTGCCTGCTCAACGACAAAGGCCAGGGGGGCTGCTTCACACAAAAGACGGAGCTTGCCGTGAGGCTTTGCCGGGTCCTTCTTGTCGGCCGGGTACATAAAAATCCCTCCATAAAACAGGTTCCTGTGAAAATCTGCTACAAGGCTGCCGATGTATCTGGAGGTATACGGCTTCCCCCTGTCATTTTCAGGACTTTTAAAGTAGTTTACCGTGGCCTTTACCTTTTCATCCCAATATGATGTATAGGCTTCGTTAACAGAATACACCTTGCCCCTTTCTGGAATCTTGATTGATGGATGGGACAACAAGAATTCTCCTACAGAAGGGTCCAGTGTAAACCCGTCCACTCCATTACCTGTGCTATACACCAGGATGGTGCTGGGACCATATATGAAATATCCTGCCGCAACCTGGGTGGAGCCTTTTTGGAGAAAATCTTCCAGGGTTACGTAGTTTCTGTCACTGGTCTTCTTCCTGATAGAAAAAATTGTGCCTATGTTTACGTTCACATCTATGTTGGATGAGCCATCCAGGGGATCAAAAACCAACATGTAGTCTCCCTTGGGCCTGTCATCCGGTACCTCTATGATGTCGGCATTTTCCTCGGAAGCCATGGCGCACAGGATTCCCGCCTGCTGCATCCGGTAAATGAGCACCCGGTTGGCAAAGTCGTCCAGCTTCCTGACCCGCTCTCCCTGGACATTGATCTCCCCTGTCAGACCAAGGATGTCCACGAGCCCTGCCTTGTTCACCTCCCTGGAAATGATCTTTGCCGCGAAGATCAACTCGGTCAGCAGCCTGGTGAACTGTCCAGTAGCCATGGGGCTTTCCTTCTGGTGAAGGAGCAGGTGTTCAGTGACTGTAATGCCGGTATTTTCCATGGTCTTCTCCTTTCTTGAAGCATGCTAAGGTTCCAATGGCACAGTTCTGTTAAGAACATTTAAGAATATGTGAATTAATCGCAAGAGCGCAAGCAACCCTCTCCAAGGATTTATCTGTCCGGATCTGATTATTTTACATTAAAGGTGCTGGCCTTGGAAGAGACCTGTTGCCGGCAGTGGCCATTCCACTTGACATAAACCAGGCAGGCTAATAGGATTTATCACAGGTACAGAAAAAATGGGCGTCTCCCCTGTTGGCCTTGTTCAAGGTCGTAAGGTATGAATATCTCTATTTATGTGACCCATGGTTCTCAATTGATGCCTTTGGACAGGGACGAGTATTTCTTACAAGTTTGGTAAATCTTGAAAGCAATCCTTGTCCTTAGGCTATGGGAACAAACAGGAAATGCCCTGAAAAAATGAAAGAAGTTTTTTCTTCAAATTCTTTTTTTTCCTTTGAATAAACAATTCACAAGGAGCTTACAATGATTTCCAGGATTATCATCGGGGTCCTGTTCGCTCTCTTTTTGGGCGGATGTTCCTCTATTCAGGTACAAAATGACTATGACCCAAGCTTTGACTTTTCACAGCTCAAGGGTTTTGCCATACTCTATAACAAGTCAACGGCAGGGAGCTCTCTAAATCTTGACCGGATCGCCAGAGCCATTCAGAAGGAACTGGAAGCCAAGGGCTACGAACCGGTAGACAGGAAATTTGCTGATTTTTATATAGTCTTTCACACCAATGTGACGCATAAAACCCAGATAGTAACTGATTACGAAAGGGTAGGTTTATATCCTTACCGTTACTGGGCTGCTCCCAGGGTCCCGGTAGAGCGCACCTTTCATTACAAGGAAGGTAAGATCATCATAGACGCCTTGAGCCCGGCTACAAAACAAATCTTTTGGAGGGGCGTGGCCACTGATGTACTAAAAACGATTAAGACACCCGAAGACAGGATAAAATACGTAAACGAGGTCATTAAAAAGGTGATGGCATCTTTTCCATCAGTAAGGAAAAACAATGAAAAGACCCCTGACGGCCTGCCTCCTATACCGTTTGGAAGGGAAGACTAGCCTCAGAACCAATAAACTCCAAATAAAACATGAAAGGACGTATTTAGTATGAATGGATTGAAAACATGGAAAACACAGATCCTGGCTATTTCTGTTGTGGCGATTTTCTTTTTTGCAACTCCAGGCATGATAGATTTGTCAAACGCCGACATGATGATCTATCCGGCAAAGGGACAGAGTCCGGAGCAACAGCAAAAGGACGAATTCGAATGTCACCAGTGGGCAGTCCAACAGACCGGCTTTGATCCCACCACCGCCCAGCAAGCACCTATTCAGGAGACTACAAAGCGTGGACGCGGTCTTCGCGGCGCTGCAGGCGGAGCCCTCGTTGGAGCTGGCATCGGGGCCATAGCAGGAGATGCTGGAAAGGGAGCTGCCATTGGTGCCGCCACGGGTGGAGTAGGAGGCGGAATCAGGCAGAGGCGCTCAAACAAGCAGGCGGAACAAACAAATCAGCAGGCCCAGGCAAATCAGCAGGCCCTGATGGATCAATACAATAAGGCCAGGGCAGTATGCCTGGAGGGCAGGGGCTACACAGTAAAATAAAACAGATGGCCATACCGTAAGCATATACGGGAAAATAGGCACGGATTTATGAAAAGTTAAATAAAACGGAGACCAGATGGTTCGTTGACTTAGTAAACATGGTCAAGTATTCTATCGCGGATAAATTTGGTCTTACTTGTTAAATTAAATTCAATGAAAGGAAATGCATCAATGAGATCATTAGGGGTATTTATACTGAGCGTATTTTTATTAACTGTCGTTGCTGCCACAACTGCTGCAGCCGGTCAATCGACATTGAAGATCCTTGCACCATGGCAGGGTCATGGACAGGTTTTCAAGGTGGCACCCAACAAGGTAAAGGTTGTGGGCTCTTTTGACGGAATCATGTACATTGATAACGGCAAGGGCGATCTCGACGCAGCTGTTTTTATGTGCCCGGGTACAGAATATATAAACCTGGATACCAAGGAAACCCGCATTGAGGCGGACTGTATAATTACCAAGGCTACGGAAAAGAACGAAAAGGAAAAGATTGCCTATGCTACCCTTACAGCCAAAGGCACCGTAGGTTCCTTTGACGGGGATTTTAAGATAAATGGTGGTGAAGGTGCATGGAAGGGTATATCTGGTGGGGGGAAAGTCTCCATTCGCACGGCCTTGGGTGATATTGCAGTAAACAAGAAAACCGGAGAAATAATAAATAAGGCTGCAGGCTTGGCTGTATGGCCTGCTCTGAACGTCACTCTTCCGTGAGAGAGCCAGTTTATTAATCAATCTCAATCGTAAAGAGCCGGAGCTTGCTCCGGCTTTACGCGTTGTTTTACACCCATCCTGCGTCTGCCACGTGATCTTCCCGATAGCACCAGAAAACAGATAGACACAAAATTTGCTTGTTCAAAAACATGGCCAACCATACTGAAAAATCACTTTTTGAAAGATTTCTACATTCCCAGGCATCAGGCAGTATCGTCCTGATCCTGGCTGCCTGTACTGCAGTTATCTGGGCCAATTCTCCATGGTCAAAACTCTACCATGATCTTAGCCACCTGGATATCGGCATAGTGTTCGCCGGCAAGACCTATAATATGGGCCTGGCCCACTGGGTCAAGGATGGCCTCATGACCATATTCTTTTTCGTGGTTGGCCTTGAGATTAAGAGGGAGGTGGTACTGGGTGAACTTTCCTCTTTCAGAAAGGCTGCCCTCCCTGTCATGGCTGCCCTGGGTGGCTGTATTGTTCCAGCATTCATATATTATGCCTTCAATAAGGGAGGAAATGCGGTGGCAGGCTGGGGTATCCCCATGGCCACTGATATTGCTTTTGCACTGGGCATCCTGGCACTTTTTGGCAAAAGGGTTCCTATAGGACTGAAGGTTTTTCTTACTGCCCTTGCCATTGTCGATGACTTGATGGCAGTGTTAGTTATAGCTGTTTTCTACACGGCCCAGATACACGTTATAAGTCTAGTTTGGGCCGTGGCATTTCTTGCGCTTTTCTTTCTTGCTGTGCGCTTCAATGCCAGGAGGCCTGGGCTTTACCTGATTCCTGCCATAGGCGTTTGGGCGAGCCTCATGTTTTCCGGTATCCACGCCACTGTAGCCGGCGTGCTGATTGCCCTGCTTATACCCGTAAAATCTGTAATCGATCCCCAGATATTTTTTGATAATATCTCTCTCCAGATGAAAAAGATTAAGGAGTCTGGTCCCCTCACCAGGGACAGTCTGGTGTTTAAAAAGGATCAGTGGAAATCTGTAGAGCAGATATATCTCACTGCTGAGGACATGATCCCCCCCGGCATTCACTTGGAACATTATTTTCATTCAGTGCAGGCATTTATAATCCTTCCACTGTTTGCCCTGTTTTCTGCAGGAGTGACCTTTAGTGGTGATGTTATGGCCCATTTCCCCGGAACCATCACGCTGGGTATTGTTTTTGGACTGGTGGCAGGAAAACAGGCAGGCATAATATTCTTCAGCTGGCTGGCGATAATAACAGGCATGGCGGACATACCGCGCGGGGTCAAATGGTCTCACCTTTGGGGCGCAGGATTGTTGGGTGGTATAGGCTTTACAATGTCTATCTTTATAAGTGAGCTGGCCTTTTCAAGCCAGACCATGATTGACGAGGCCAAGATCAGCATATTCCTTGCCTCATTCCTGGCCGGTATTGGCGGCTATATCATACTGGCGCGGGTACTGCCCAAGGAAAGTATGTCCACAGGAGTATCATGACCTCAGATCAAACCTTGCTTCCTGGATATCCAGGTGAACATGGTATTCAGGGACCAGGCTCAAGAAAATTGAAGAGGCGCTGCTCCCCTCATCCTGGTGAAGATACATTGAACAAATTTCATCCTGAAATTTTCAGCATCGGGTAAATTGAAGAACCTGAATCCATGAAACGCAGCTTTCACTTGGCAGAACACTTTCTCCACAGATACAGTTTTCAGCATCTGCTTGTTTGGCTATTGCTATACATTGTGGCATCTCCGTTTCTCCAGAGTCTTCCCCACGCCTCTATGGCATCTTCCATAACCATGTCCCTGATACTGCTCCTTGCCGTCTATGCCATAAATCCCAGGAGCCGAATGTACAATTACGTGCTGATCCTCATGGCGCTGACACTGTCGCTTTTCTGGCTGAACATGCTGAACATCGTTTCCTTTTCCAAGAAAGCCAGCGGACTGATTATGATCGCCTATTTCTCATTGCTGGTCTATTCCTTTACCAGGTACGTCTTTTCTGCCAGAAAGGTTGACTCCCGGCTCATAAGCGCCGCACTCTGCCTCTATCTTATCATGGGGACACTTTGGGGGGTGATTTACCAAGTCCTGGAGATTTTTGTGCCAGGCTCGTTCAAGGGTGATTTGCTTGCCCAAACATCAGCAACCGGGCAGTCCCTGCAGCATTTTGAGTATTTCAGCTTTGTTACGCTTACAACACTGGGCTACGGAGACATACTTCCCCAGACCCAGGGCGCAGCCTCTCTTTGTCAGGCCGAGGCCATAATCGGGCAGTTTTACATGGCGGTCTTGGTAGCGCGTCTTGTGGGTATACAGGTATCCCAAAAATTTTCACACCAGGAGAATCGGCAAAATGATCAAGATGACAAATAGAAAATGGTTGTTTGCCCGTTTTAGTTCTTTCTTTATGATACATGTCAACATAATATACTGTAGCATAAAAAATAAAAATATTATTGGATTTCAGGAGGCTCAATGAAATCAGTCAACATTTTCAGGGAGTTTACAGTTTCTGCTGCTGCCAGAACCACGATAGTTTTTATATCCGTTCTGGTTCTGCTGGTTTCAGGCTGCGGCAAGGAAGAGAAGCAGCAGAAGAGGGAAGTAATAAAGCCTGTAAAAATAATGATGGTCAAGGATACTGCCACGCTTCTAAGTCATGGTTTTCCTGGAACTGTAAGGGCCAGCAAACGGGCAGTGCTCTCTTTCAAGGTATCCGGACCCCTTGTGGAGCTTCCCGTGGAGGAAGGCGAACACGTCAGGGAAGGAGATCTGATCGCACAGATCGATAAAAGGGATTTCCTTAATGCAGTAAAAGAGGCCTTGGCCAAATTCAGGGAAGCAGAACAGCAGTTCAACAGGTACAAGGAGCTATATGCCAAGAAACAGGTGTCAAAGGCCGACTATGACAGGTATCGGGCAGCAAGGGATGTAGCCCTGGCCAATCTTGAGAATGCTCGCAACGCCTTGTGCGACACAACCCTTCGTGCACCTTTTGACGGGGTCATTGCCAAGAGATATGTGGAAAATTTTTACAAGGTGAAGGCCAAAGAGCCCATAGTGTTCCTGCAGGATATTTCAAGGATCGAGGTCCTCATAAATGTCCCTGAACTTGTTATGGCAGCAGTCAGGCAGCAGGATGGAAGAGAGATTTATGCCACCTTTGAATCCATCCCGGGCAAGAAGTTCCCCCTGTCAGTCAAGGAGTATTCCACAGAGGCAGATCCTGCCACACAGACCTACCAGGTGGTCCTGATTACAGACCAGCCTCATGAAGCCAACATACTTCCAGGCATGACAGCCACGGTAACCATGGTGTATTCGCCTGAAAATAACAAAGGTTCAGAAATCCTTGTGCCGGCCCTGGCGGTTCTGGATGCCCCGAAGAACAAGCCCTACGTCTGGGTCTTTGACCAGGACCAGGGAGTGGTACACAGGCGGTACGTAAAGATCGGCAGCCTTCAGGATTCCGCTGGCATACGCATCACCGAGGGGCTTAAGCCCGGAGAAATCATAGTCGTGGCAGGCGTGACAAAATTGAAGGAAGGAATGAAGGTAAGACCCTGGGAAAAACAGAGGACAGGAATATAGGGCGATGAATATAGCCGAATTTGCTATCAAGAAAAGTGTAATTACCTGGACCCTGACCTTTGTGGTGCTGATCCTGGGATATTTTGCCTATATGGGGCTACCCAGGCTGGAGGACCCTGAGTTCGCCATAAAAGAAGCTGTAATAATCACTCCCTATCCCGGAGCGTCTCCCATGGAGGTGCAAGAGGAGGTCACCGAGGTCATTGAAAAGGCCGTTCAACAGATGGGACAGCTCAAGAGAGTCGAGTCCTATTCTTCCCGCGGGCTTTCCGTGGTGGACGTAAAGATCAAGGACAAGTACAGAAAAGACGACCTGCCACAAGTCTGGGATGAACTCAGACGCAAGATGGGCGACAATGAAAAGAATCTGCCACCTGGCGCCGGTCCCATAACAGTAAACGATGATTTCGGAGATGTTTACGGCGTTTATTTCGGGCTTGTAGGTGAGGGATATACATTTGCAGAACTGAAAGATATTGCCGAGCTGCTCCAGAGGGAACTTCTTGTTGTTCAGGATGTGAAAAAGATAGAGCTTTTCGGCGTCAGATCAGAGGCCATCTATGTTGAGATGTCCAGATCAAAAATGGCGGCCCTGGGGATTACCAGGCAGGATATCTTCAACGCCCTCCAGGCCAAGAATCTGCCTGTGGATTCAGGAAGAATCAAATTTGACACACAATATCTCGCTATTAATCCAACCGGTGAGTTCAAGTCAGAAAAAGATTTTGAAAAGCTCTTTATCGCCTCGAAGCAAGGCAAGCTCATCTATCTTAGGGATGTAGCCACAGTAAAGCGCGGCTACGTTGATCCTCCCTCCAAGGTGCTTCGAGTGGATGGCCAGGAAGGCATAGGCATAGCCATTTCCACGGTACTGGGAGGCAACGCGGTGACCATGGGCAACGCCGTGCTCAAAAGACTGGCTGAACTGGATGACCAGATTCCAGTAGGCATGGAACTAAAGGAAATCTCCATGCAGTCCAAGTCAGTGACCAAGGCTGTAAACGGCTTTGTTATCAATCTGCTTGAGTCCGTAGCCATAGTAATTGTTGTACTGGCCGTGTTCATGGGGGTGCGGGCAGGCACCATTATCGGCTTCATCCTGCTGCTGACTATTTCAGCTACCTTTGTAGTAATGGGTTATTACCATATAACCCTTGAGCGCATTTCCCTGGGAGCCCTGATTATTGCCCTGGGTATGCTGGTTGACAATGCCATTGTGATAGTGGATGGCATGAAGGTGAAGATGAAGAAGGGCATAGATGGTCTTCAGGCGGCCAAAGATGTAGTCGGTCAAAATTCCATGCCGCTTCTGGCCGCTACTGCCGTTGCAGTTATGGCCTTTGCATCCATAGGGGGTATGAACAATTCCACAGGTGAATACTGCCAATCCCTTTATTACGTAATACTCATTTCTCTTTCACTTTCATGGCTCACAGCTGTAACGACAACACCCCTTGTTACAAAAAAGTTCATCCTGAGCAAAAAGGAGATGGAGGCAGGAGGAAGCGATGAGGAGGCATACGGTGGCAAATTTTATCAGATTTACAGGAAGTTTCTGGCAAGTGCCATAAAGGCCCGCTGGATTTCCATAGGAGTGGTTATTGCCCTTTTTATAACCTCTGTAATCGGCTTCGGCTATGTGAAACAGCTTTTCTTCCCTGCCTCCACCAGGCCCCAGTTCATGGTGGAATGCCAGTTCAGGGAGGGCATCCATATCAGGGACACGGAGAAGAATGTCGTCAGGATTGAAGAATATCTTAAAAAACAAAAGGGCATAACCATGATCTCCACTGCCATCGGCGGTGGCCATCCCAGGTTTCTACTCACCTACAGCGTGCCTGTAGATGCGGCAAGCCAATATGCATGCGTCCTGGTTTCCGTTGACGATTACAGACACGTAGACAAAATCCGGGTAAAAATACAGAACGACCTGGAGAGCATGTTCCCGGATGCCTGTATTAACGTGAAAAAATTCAACCTCGGGCCTGCCACCGGTGGAAAGATCCAGCTCCGCATAAACGGCTCTGATCCAGAGGAACTAAGGGCCCTTGCCAACAAGGCAATGGCCATATTCCGGCAGGAAGGAGCAAAGGCCGTCAGGACCGAGTGGGGAGAAAAGGTCAAATTGCCCATTCCCATCCTGGCCGAAGACAGGGCAATGGCCCTTGGCATCACCAGGCCTATGGTTGCCCAGGCAATTCAGTCCAATTACTCCGGCACCACTACCGGAGTATACCGGGAGGGTATCAACCTGATACCAATTATAGCCAGGGCCCCGGATGATGAAAGGGATACTATAGAGGATCTTTCTGAAATTCAGCTTTTCAGCCCGATGGCCCATAAATATGTACCCATACTTCAGGTGCTGAACGGCCTGGATACGGGTTGGGAAAACGCCAGAATATCCCGCTGGCACAGGAGGCTCATGATCAAGCTCCATGCCGATCCCAGGGGGCAGGAGCTTCCTGCAGAACTCATGGCGAGGGTCAAACCCAAGATTGAACAGGCCCTGGGAGTGGACCTTGCAGCGTACAGGGGCAGGCCCCTGGAAGAGGGGGAAAAGTGGACGGCATCTACCATCCCTATCAAGTATGATGACATCCTGCCCTTGAAAAACAGGGCTGGCTACTTCATTGCCTGGGGAGGAGAGCTTGAAGACTCCTCGGACTCCCAGAAACAGCTTGCCCAAAACATCCCCATTTACTTCGGCATGATGGTGCTAATAGTCATCTTCATGTTCAATGCATTCAGGCAGCCGCTCATAATCTGGCTCACTGTCCCCCTGGCCCTGATAGGCGTTACCGCGGGCCTTCTGCTGCTCCACCAGCCCTTTGGCTTCATGGCCCTTCTGGGCCTCATGAGCCTTTCTGGAATGCTCATCAAAAATGCCCTGGTCCTGATAGATCAGATTGACATAAACATAAGATCAGGGATGGGGGGTATGGAGGCCATTGTGGAGTCTGGTGTTTCCAGGATGCAGCCGGTAATGATGGCAGCCCTTACCACCATGATGGGCATGATACCACTGTTCCAGGATGCTTTTTTCGTATCCATGGCGGTTACCATTGTTTTCGGCCTGGGCTTTGCCACGGTGCTGACCCTGGTATTTGTACCCGTACTCTACGCAACCTTTTTTGGGATTAAGTGATATGGTTTTCAGGAGTAATATTATGAGGAAACACATCTGTCTGTTTGTCCTGTTCGGGCTTTTGCCCCCGGTATTTTTCGCCTCGGCTGCAGGAGCAAAGGGATGTGACACGGGCCCCTTGGCCAAAAAGGTCTACAGAATAGGAATAGTCACGGATGGCATGACTCCAGCAGATCAGGCAACAGTGCACCTGTTCAAAAAGGAATTGAGTGCCCTGGCAGATTCTGAAACCCGGTTTGTATTCCCCCAGGGAATGACTCTTTCCGGACACAATACGGTAAAGGGGACCAGAAGTGCCCTGGAAAGGCTTCTCAAGGCTCCTGAACCGCGATTGATCCTGACCCTGGGTGTTATCTCATCTACAGAAAGTGTGAGAATGAAGAATCTATCAAAACCAGTTGTGGCGCCGTTTGTGGTGAACTTTGTCTTGGATGACGCCATGAAAAAGACAGGCAAAAGGACCATTAAAAACCTGGTTTATATAGATTCTGTTTATCACCTTGACCAAGACATCGAAACCTTTAAAAAAATTTCAAGCTTTAACCAGGCTATAATTATCCTGGATGAGCGGGAGGTGGCTGCATTCCCTGAACTTATGGATCAAGCATCCAAGCATGCTGCAAAGCTGGGAGTAAAACTTGATATAGTGTCCGCAGGAAGTTCAGCCAAAGAGGTACTCGATGCAATTCCCCAGGGTACCCAGGCGGTCCTAACCGGTGCCCTTTGGCACATGGACAGAGAGCAGGTAAGGCTACTTGCAAAGGGGCTGATAGAAAAGGGTATTGCGGGTTTTTCCATGTGGGACCCACAGCAGGTGGAAGATGGGCTCCTGGCCTGCATGGAATCCCAGGACAGGGCTGATGTCTTGGCAAGGCGCACAGCAGTGGCGGTAGTTGACATACTTGACGGGCAAAGTCCTGAAACGGTGAAGGTAGGTTATGTCAGGAATACACGGCTTGCCATAAATATGGCAACTGCGAGGGCCCTGCAAATCTATCCCAGCCTGTTGCTGCTTACAAATGCACGTCTCATAAACCATGACAGGCATGACATTAAGAGACGGCTGAATATCAAAAAGGCTGTAGACGAGGCCGTTCAGGCCAACCTGCGCCTGCTCTCGGCGAAAACATATGTCAAGGCGGGGGAACACGCGGTCAGAGAGGCAATGGCAGATCTTCTGCCCAGGGTGGACGTTTCCACTGGAGCCAGGGCCATAGACCAGGACAGGGCCAAGGCAGGAAGTGGCATGACCCCGGAAAGGGCCTGGACAGGTACTGCCGGTGGCTCAGTCCTTTTGTATTCGGACAAAAAGTGGGCAAAATACACGGCCCAGGAACATCTCCAGGAATTCAGAGAGCGAAACAGGGACACGGTGCGACTGGATGTGACCTATGACGCGTCCGTAGCCTATTTGAATGTGCTGCGGGCCAAGACCATAGAACGTATCTACCGGGACAACCTTAGGCTCACCAGGGCCAACCTGGAGCGGGCCCAGATCAAGGTCACAACCGGTGCGGCAGGACCGGATGAAGTATATCGCTGGGAAGCCAAGTATGCCAACGACAAGAAGGAACTTCTTTTCAAGGAATCAGACACCATGGATGCCATGGAGGCCCTGAACCGGGTATTGCACAGGCCGCTTCAGGAGCAATTTATTCCCGAAGAGACCACACTCAAGGATCCCCTATTTATAATAGGCGATAAATTCTATTACCAGCTCATGGAAAATCCGTGGTACATGAGAAAGTTCAGGCAATTTGCTGCCAAGAGGGCTTTGGACGTAAGGCCGGAACTCAAGGGCTACGACGCTGCCATCAAGGCCAAGGACAGGCTCAGGGTGTCAGCCCAGAGACAGATCTGGCTTCCGGATTTTACCGTTGAGTGGAAAGTGGACCAGTATTTCGCTGAAGACGGTCACGGCAGGAGGGACAGCCACTTGAGCCCCCTGGATGATACAGACTGGAACGTGGGAGTTTATGCCAGGATTCCACTATTTGAAGGGGGGAAAAAGGTAGCTGAGGCCAGCCGGCTTGAACAGGAAGTTTCAAGACTGCGCATCAACAGGAGCGCAAAGGCTGAAGCCATTATCCAGAATGTGCTGGCATCGCTGAACAGGACCAGGGCTTCATATCCATCCATAACCCTTTCAAGACAGGCGGCGCAAGCAGCCAGGAAGAACCTGGAGCTCGTGACTGATTCCTACGTGGAAGGCATCAAGACCATTATTGACCTTTTGGACGCCCAGAACCAGACCTTGCGTGCAGATCTTGACGCTGCAAATGCCGTGTATAATTTTCTTATAGATTTCATGGGAGTGGAAAGGGCCCTGGGTGAATTTGTGATCTTCATGCCAGAGCCAGAGCGCACGGCATGGATGCAGAAGGCATACGAGGCCATAGGCCTGAAACAGCAGGTGAACCAGGTGAAAAAATAAAAATAGCTGTTTACACAGCCAATCGTTTCAAATATAATAGAATATTTAAGATATGATGTGTCTTATTTAATCCATGGAGTGAATCTGGAAAAAACGAGATCCCGAGTTTACATAGAATGTTAGATTAGGCTGGAAACAAATATGTTTGTGGAGGGCCTGCAACGTCCAGGCTACGCTGCAAATATTCATTATTTTTTGTCTGTTTTTTCCCACGGGGAACAATCTAAATCCTAAAAAACCTTAAAAAGGAGGAGAATGGGTCTATGAAGAAAAAGTTTTGTTATTCAATGAGTTTCGTGCTGTGTTTCATGTTTTGGGGCATTGCCAGCAATGTCTTTGCAGCAGAAAACGCCTGTATCGAGTGTCATAAGAAAATGACACCCGGGCAGGTAAAGGATTGGTCTGTCAGCAAGCATGCAGAGAATGATGTGACATGCGACGTGTGTCATGGTGATGCACATAAGAGCAAGGATGATGTGGCTAAGGTACAGCTTCCCGATGAGCACGTCTGTGCCCAGTGCCACGAGGAACAGTTTAATTCCTTCAAAAAGGGCAAACATCAGTTTGGGTGGACCTCATTGAATGCCCTGCCCATTACCCATGTTGAGCCTGACGAGTTAATGGAAGGCGGACGTGGCTGCGGAGGATGCCACAACATGGGGATCAAGACAGAAGAGCAGAAAAAGGCTCAGCACGAGCATGGCTGGAGATACCAGAACAACTCCTGCGATGAGTGCCATACCCGCCACAGCTTTTCAAAAACCGAGGCCCAGAATCCACAGGCATGCCAGCAGTGCCACATGGGCTACGATCATCCTCAATGGGAGATGTGGTCCAGCTCAAAGCACGGCGAGCGCTATTTCGCAAAGATGCGCGGCCAGCTACCAAAGGATGCCCCGGCTCCCACATGCCAGTTCTGCCACCTTCCTGACGGCACCCACAACAACCACACCTCCTGGGGATTCCTTGGTGTAAGGCTTCCCATCCAGGACAAGGAATGGGCAGATGCACAGGTAGTCCTTCTCAAGGCCCTTGGTGTTCTGAATCCCGAGACAGGAAAACCCACTGCACGTCTTGATGCTGTAAAATCAGTGGACATGGTAAGGCTTACCCAGGAGTCCTGGCAGGCCGAGCGTGACAAGATGCTTGCGCGTTGTTCTACTTGTCATTCCAAGAACTATGCAGAAACTCAGCTCAAGATGGGTGATGAGATGATCAAGAAAACCACAATACTTATTGCAGATGCCATCAATATTGTGGCTGGGCTTTATAAGGACGGCATCCTCAAAAAACGTGACAAGCAGGCCTTTGCCTATCCTGATTTCCTCTATTTCATGAGGACAGACTATTCTGCTCCAGGCAGCGACACCTATAAAGACATGGACAAGAATGTAAGCTTCATCGAGCAGGTACTCTTCCAGATGTACATGAAACACCGGATGCGCGCATACCAGGGATTCTTCCATGTAAATCCTGACTATGCCTACTGGTACGGGTGGGCCCAGATGACCAAGGATCTTGGCGAGATCAAGGAGCTTGCCGCAGAGATGAGGGCTTCCCACGGAAAGAGCTAAATAAAAAGCCCATTTATTTGACACTTAATGAAAAAGGCCCGGTTTTCCGGGCCTTTTTTATTTACACAACAATTTATATTAGCGATGGCAGAAAACCGCATCTACTGCGTTGTCAGGCATTCGACGTACAGGCAGTACGCCTTCCGCC